>NZ_JACGMO010000109.1:0-27088 GCF_015354745.1 Micromonospora sp. S-DT3-3-22 | reverse complement strand
GCGCCGCCGTGGCCTCGCGGGCCGCCCCCCGGGCCCGCTCCCGCTCCGGTACGGCCGCCGCGACCGCCGCCGACAGCTCCCGCACCCGGTCGACCCGGGCGGACGCGGCGGCCAACGTCTCGTCGTCGACGTCGGTCAGCCCGGCGAGCATCCGGGCGACCGCGTCCAGCTTCGCCTCGGCCTGCCCGGCCCGTTCGGTGGCCCGCTTCTGCACGTTCTCGTAGACGCCGAGACCGAGGAGGTTGACCAGGATCTGCTGCCGGGTGGCCGGCTTGGCGTGCAGGAAGTCGGCGAACTGCCCCTGCGGCAGCACCACGCAGGAGGTGAACTGCTCGTACGGCAGCCCGACCGCGTCCAGCACGGCACCGTCCATCTCGGCCGGGGTGCCGGCCAGCACCTCGCCCAGGTCCTCCGGGCTGAGCCCGGTGTCGAGCTTGGTCACGTCGAACCCGGGGGGCATCAGTTGCAGCCCGGCGTTGGCGGTCTTGACCGCGCCCCGGCCGTCGCGGCGGACCACCCGGGTCGCCACGTACCGGTCGCCGGCCGACTCGAAGACCAGCCGGACCCGGGCCTCCACCGCCGACGGGGCGAGCGCGTTGGCCAGCCCCCGCGCGCCACCCCAGCGGGGCACCGCGCCGTAGAGGACGAAGCAGATCGCGTCCAGCACCGTCGACTTACCCGAACCGGTCGGCCCGACCAGGGCGAAGAAGTCGGCGTCGGTGAAGTCGACGGTGGTCTCGTCGCGGAAGACGGTGAAGCCGGCCAGGTCCAGCCGCATCGGTCGCATCAGCGCTCCACCTCCTCCAGCAACTCGTCGAAGAGGTCCCGGACCCCGTCGTCCTCGTGCCCCCGGCTGCCCAGGTAGTCGGCGAACAGCTCGCGGGGCGACCGGCCGGCCCGCTGGGCGACCCGGGTGCCGCTGCCCGGGGCGGGCAGCAGCTCCGGGTCGATCCGGATCTCCAGCGCGCGGGGGAACAGCTCCTGCACCTCCTCCCGCAGCCCGGCCCGGGGCTGTTCCCGGACGAACACCCGCAGCCAGCCCTCCGGCGGGTCCGCCTCGCTCAACTGGGCGAGGGTGCCGCGCACCGTGCGCAGCGGCACCGCCGCCGCCACCGGCACCTCCCGGATGCGGGCGGCCGAGGTCGCGCTCACCTCGACCAGTGTCACCGAGCAGACGTTCTCCTGCTCGCCGAAGTCGACGGCGATCGGGCTGCCGCTGTAGCGGATCGGGCACGGCCCGATCACCCGCTGCGAACGGTGCAGGTGCCCCAGCGCCACGTAGTGCGCGGTGCCCGGGAAGACCGAGGCGGGCACCGCGTACCCGAGGACGGTGTGCGCGTCGCGCTCGCCGCCGCCGGTGCTCGCCCCGACCACGGTGAGGTGGGCGGTCACCAGGTGCACCCGGTCCGGCTCGGTGAAGCCCTCGGTCAGCTTGGCCAGCACCCGGCCGAGGTGGTCGGCGTACGTCTGGGTGGCCTCGGCGGCGGTCAGCTCGTACATCTCCACCGCGCGGACGGCGTACCGCTGGGACAGGAAGGGCAGCGCGGCGAGCTGCCAGCGTTCGCCTGCGGCGGTGACCCCGTCGACGACGTGCTCGGCCGGATTCTCCCGGACCCCGCCGCGTAGGGTGATCCCGGCCGCCTCCGCCCAGGGGCGCAGCGCGTCGAGGGCGTTGCCGTTGTCGTGGTTGCCGCCGATCGCCACCACGTCGGCCCCGGTCCGCCGCAGCGCGGTCAACGCCCGGGTGACCAGCCGGGTCGCCTCCGGGCTGGGGGCGGCCGTGTCGTAGAGGTCACCGGCGACGATGACCAGGTCGGGGCGTTCGGCGTGGGCGATCTCGATCACCCCGGCGAGCACCTGCTTGTGCTCCTCGGCCCGGGACTGTCCCTTGAGCACCTTGCCGACGTGCCAGTCGGAGGTGTGCAGGATCTTCATGGCGGCCAGCCCCCTAGAACGGAATGTCGTCGTCGACGCCGCCCGAGCCGACCACGGCGAACGGGTCGATCGAGCCGGTGATCGAGCGCAGCGTCTCCGACGGGGCCCGGCCGGCCTCGGACACCCGGGTCGCCCAGGCCGGGAAGGGGAACTCCAGGCACAGCGGGACCGGGATGTCGGGCTGGTTGACGAACATGGTGCCCGGCTTGGCGAGCAGGGCGCGTTGCCGCTGGGCCGGCGGGAGGAAGCCGTACTCCGGGCGGGACGCCTCGGCCGGGTCGAGCCGGCCCACCACCCGGATCGCCGAGTTGGTGACGATCCGCCGTTCGACCTCGCTCGCCGTCTGCTGTGCGCCGACCAGGATCACCCCGAGCGAGCGGCCCCGCTCGGCGATGTCGAGCAGCACCTCCTTGATCGGGGAGGAGCCCTCGCGGGGGGCGTACTTGTTCAGCTCGTCGAGGACGACGAAGAGCAGCGGCTTGGCGGTGCCGGCCTTCTCCTTGCGTTCGAACTCGCCGCGCAGCGTCACGCCGACCACGAAGCGTTGCGCGCGGTCCGGCAGGTTGTGCAGGTCGACCACGGTGACCTGGGCGCTCTCGGCGGTGTTGATGGCGTGCGGGCGGCGGGTGGCCAGGTCGCCGCGGATCAGCCGGGCGAGGTCCTTCTTGCTGCCGATCAGCCGGCGGGCGAACGCGTTGACCGTGCCCAGGCCGACCGCGCTGCCGGCCCAGTCACCCCGGGTCTCGTCGTCGTTGAGCTGCTCGACGATGTGGTCGACCAGGTCGCCGTAGGAGCCGAGGCGCACCCCGTCGACGCTGACCCCACCGTCGGCGGGCTGGGCGTAGCGGGCCAGGTGGGCGGTGACCGAGTGGACCACCATCGTGTACTGCTGGCGTTCGTCGTCGGCGTCGGCGAAGACGTACGGCAGGAGGCGGTCGGCGCAGAACTCGCTCAGCGTCCAGTAGAAGGCGTCGACGCCGGTGAGCCGACTGCTCACGTCGGGGGTGCCGGAGGCGTCGCCGACCCGGGGCGGGGCGTACACCCGCACGTCGGGGAACGCGCCGGCGGCCAGCCCCAGCCTGGCGTACGCGGCCCGGGTGGTGTCGTCGAGACGGGCGTTGGGATGGTCGAGGAAGAGCAGGTCCTCGCCCTTGACGTTGAAGATCAGCGCCTTGGCGTTGACCGCGTCGCCGCCGAGCACCCCGGAGCGGAACACCGAGTAGAGCAGGAAGGTGGCGAAGCTGGTCTTGGTGGCGACCCCGGAGATGCCGGAGATCGACACGTGCGCGCCCCGGCTGCCGTCGAGGAAGTCGGCGTTGAGGTAGACCGGGACGCCGTCGCGGCCCATCCCCATCGGGATGCGCCGTTCCATCCGGTCGAAGTGCAGCGCGCGGGCGCGGGCGTCGCCCTCGGCCCGGTGCACGGTGGCGCCCGGCGCGGGCGGCACGTACAGCTCGGGGTCGACCCGGGTGGTGGTGATCTCGGCGGCCTCCTGCACCTGGGCGGGGAGGGTGCCGTCGGCGATGGCGAAGACGTCCGACTCGAACTGGGCGCCCTCGTGCCGGGCGCGGACCTGGGTGACCACCCCGGCGATGGTGACCGGCTCCCGGTCGGGCAGGTCGCGCCGGGTGACCACCACGTCGTCGAGCTGGAGGTAGCTGCCGGGCGAGACGGCCGTCCAGAACTGCAACGGGGTGGCGTCGGCGGTGCCGAGCACCCGGCCGACGGGCTCGCCGGGGCTGTCGATCCGGCCGTCGATCCGGTCGTCGGTCATCCGCGGGCTCCGGTCAGCTGGTCGTCTCGGTCAGGGCGCACGCCCTGCATCCTGCCCGAGGAGTGCGACAGGTTGCCACGCGACGCGGCGGAGGCCACCGGTGGGCCGCCGTCGTCGCCCGGCCGACCGCCGTCGTCGCCGCCGGTTCGGTGACCGCAAGGGACGGTGCGGTCACGGTCGGTCGACTTTTTCCCGCGCGGCGACGGTGTTTGCGCAGGTGACGGGCCCGGCGGAAATCCGGGGAAAAAAATCCCCGCCGAGGGCGTGACAGAAACCGACCGGTTGGGCTGAGAATAGCCACAGCCGACATCGAGGATCTTCTTCCTTCGGTGCCGGCCGTCACGTCCGTAACCTGCGGACACGTGACCGGCCCGCGGTCCACCACCGTCGGGTCGTCGTCAGTCGGCACCCCCCCGACTGTCCCTGTGGAGGCAGAACCCCCATGCGCCGAACCCCCCTGTTGAGCGGCCTCGCCACGGCCGCTCTCCTGGCCACCGCCGTCACGGTGCCCACCGCGGCCACCGCCGCGCCCGCCGGCCCCGCCGCCGACCCGTTCGCCCGCGCGGTCGCCCAGCTCAAGTCCCACTCCGGTGCCGGCCTCGCCGCCGACGGGCAGACGTTCACCCCGCGCAACGTGGTGACCGACGCCGACGGCACCGAGCACGTCCGGCTCAACCGTTACTCCGACGGCCTGCCCGTCCTCGGCGGTGAGGTGGTCGTCCACCTCGGCAAGGGCGACTCCTGGCGGGGTGCCACCCACGGCCTCGCCCACGCCCCGCAGCGCGCCCCGAAGGCCACGCTCAGCGAGGCCGCCGCCGGCAAGATCGCCTACGCCGCGTCGACCGCCACCGGCCGCTCGGTCGCGGGCGCGCAGCTGGTCTTCGACGCCGGTCGGACCGCGACCGCCCTCGCCTACGAGGTGGTGGTGGCCGGCACCCACGCCGACGGCACCCCGAGCGAGCTGCACGTGCTGGTGGACGCCACCACCGGCGCGGTCCGCGACTCGTGGGAGGGCGTGCAGCGGGAGGGCACCGGCAACACCTACCACTCCGGCACGGTCTCGGTCGGCAGCACCCTGTCCGGCAGCACCTACCAGCTCGCCGACCCGGCCCGGGGCAACCACCGCACCTACGACCTCAACGGCAAGACCAGCGGCACCGGCACCCTGGTCACCAGCACCAACAACGTGTTCGGCAACGGCACCCTGAGCAACCGGCAGACCGCCGCCGCCGACGCCGCCTTCGGCGCGCAGAAGACCTGGGACTACTACAAGAGCGCGCACGGCCGCAACGGCATCCGCAACGACGGTGTCGGCGCGTACAGCCGGGTGCACTACAGCAGCAACTACGCCAACGCCTTCTGGCAGGACGCCTGCTTCTGCATGACCTACGGCGACGGCGGCTCCGGCTGGTACCCGCTGACCTCGCTGGACGTGGCCGGGCACGAGATGACCCACGGCGTCACCAGCAACACCGCCGGGCTGCGGTACAGCGGCGAGTCGGGCGGCCTCAACGAGGCCACCAGCGACATCTTCGGCACCCTGGTCGAGTTCTACGCGGCCAGCGCCAAGGACCCGGGCGACTACCTGATCGGGGAGAAGCTGCGCAGCACCGGCACCCCGCTGCGCTACATGGACAAGCCCTCCAAGGACGGCAAGTCGGCGGACTGCTACAGCAGCTCGGTGGGCGGCCTGGACGTGCACTACTCCTCGGGCGTGGCGAACCACTTCTTCTACCTGCTCGCGGTGGGTAGCGGCACCTCGTCGTACGGCACCAGCACGACCTGCAACGGCACCACGGTCGCCGGCATCGGCAACACCAAGGCCGGGGCGATCTGGTACCGGGCGCTGACCCGCTACATGACCTCCACCACCAACTACAAGGGCGCCCGGACGGCGACCCTGTCGGCCGCGACCGACCTGTACGGCGCGACCAGCGCCGAGTACAAGGCCGTCGCCGCCGCCTGGGCGGGCGTGAGCGTCAGCTGACCCCGCCGGGCCGGCGTTCGACACGCCGACCCCGAACGTCTCGAACGTGGGGCGTGGGCACACCGACCGGGTGGCCCACGCCCCGCGCCGCGTCCGGGGGAGGCCACCCGGTTCAGCCGGCGGGCGCGGCCCCGGCGGAGTCGACGCCGGGCGCGTCGCGGGCGTACCGCAGCATGAGTACGCCGTCGGCGGCGGCCAGCGTGTGCCGCAGCGGCAGCGACCGGGGCGGGCTGGCCGGGCCGGCCGTGATCCGTCCCGGGCCGGCCCCGGCCAGCAGCGGGGCGACGGTGACGCAGAGTTCGTCGACGAGGTCGGCGGCGGTGAGCGCGCCGAACAGGTGCGGGCCGCCCTCGCAGAGCAGCTGCCCCAGCCCCCGCCGGCGCAGCGCGGCCAGGCCGGCGGCGAGGTCGACGTCGTCCCGGCCGACCCGGACCAGGTCGACGACGTCGGTGAGGCCCGGTGGCGCGACCGCCGTCCCGGTGGTCAGCACGACCGGGCGCACCGGCGCGTCGGCGAACGCGGCCTGGGCCGGGTCGAGCCGTAGCGACCGGGAGACGACCGCCAGCGTCGGGTACTCGGCCAGGCCGTGCGCGCGTCGCCAGGCCCGGCGTTCCGGGCTGAGCCGCACCGCCCGGTAGCCCTCGTGCCGTAGCGTGCCGGCGGCCACCAGCAGCCCGTCGCAGAGCATCCGGAGCAGGCCGAAGACCCGCTTGTCCGGCGCACCGGACAGGCCGGCGGAGTAGCCGTCCAGGGTGACCGCGCCGTCCGCGCTGGCCACGAAGTTGACCCGCAGCCGGGGGGTGCCGGCGCGGGCGTAGAGCGCGGTCAGCGCGGCGTCGTCCAGCGGGCCGTCGGCGGGCGTGGGCCAGATCCGCCAGATCGGGATTCCGACGCTCATTCGCCGGCCGGACCGGTGACCGGAGGGGTGGGTGCGGGGGTACGGTGCTGACAGTCGCACCACTTCCGGCCGGGGCAGTCGTCGTGCCGCCGCTGTCGGCACGCTCGGCAGATCATGCCGGCAGCCTATGCGGTGGGTGGAGGGGGCAGCATGTCACGTCAGATCTTCCAGCTGAAGGTGTCCCTCACCGGGGTCCGCCCGTCGGTCTGGCGGCGGGTGCTGGTCCCCGGCGGCTACACCCTCGACCGGCTGCACCGGGTGGTGCAGCACGCGATGGGTTGGCGGGACTGTCACCTGCACGCCTTCGAGATCGACGGCGTGCAGTACGGCGAGCCCGACCCGGACGCGGAGCCGGCGGTGCGCGACGAGCTGGACGTCCGGCTGGACGCGGTGGCCGGCAAGGGCAGCCGGTTCGGCTACGTCTACGACTTCGGTGACTGGTGGGAGCACGACCTGGTGGTGGAGGACGTCCTCGCCGCCGATCCGGACGGGCGTTACCCGAGTTGCCCGCAGGGTGCGCGGGCCTGCCCGCCGGAGGGGGTCGGCGGCCCGGCCGGGCAGCTCCTGCTGCTGGCGGCGCTTGCCGATCCGCACCACCCGGAGCACGTCACGATGCGGGACTGGGCGGGTCCCGGGCACGACCCGGCGGCGTTCGACGCGGGTCGGGCGACCACCCTGCTGCGCCGCTTCTGCTGATCTCCGTCCCCGCGGGGTCATCACATCGGGCGGCGTAAACGCGATAGCTGGTAACGATCTGGGAACGCTCCCAACGGTCTATTGACACCCCCGACACCTCCCGGCAATCTCATGGGAGCGTTCCCAAGGGCGTGGCGCGGATCACCCGCGACCACCCCAGACCGACCGGCGATCACCGCCGGACCGGCCGGGACGTGCGACAGCACCCCCCCACCACACCCACCCAGCCTCACCATCGAAAAGGGGTCAGGATGAGCGTCACCACGCGGCGTACCCGGTTCGCGGTCGCCGCCCTGGCCGCAGTAACCGCCATCGGCGGTCTCGCGGCCTGCGGCAAGGACGACGAGCCGAAGGAGGCCGGCGGCAAGCCCAGCAAGCTGGTCGTCGACACCTTCGGTGAGTTCGGATACGACGAGATCGTCAAGCAGTACGAGAAGGACACCGGCATCAAGGTCGAGCTGCGCAAGACCGCGCAGCTCAACGAGTACCGGCCGAAGGTGGTCCGGGCGCTGGCCACCGGCAAGGGCGCGGCGGACGTGACCGCGCTCGAAGAGGGCATCCTCAACGAGTTCAAGACCAACCCCGCGAACTGGGCCGACCTGGCGCCGCTGGTGGCCGACCACAGCAAGGAATACCTGCCGTGGAAGTGGGAGCTGGGCAAGGCGGCGGACGGGCGGCTGATCGGCCTGCCCACCGACGTCGGCAGCCTCGCGGTCTGCTACCGCAAGGACCTGTTCGCGGCGGCCAACCTGCCGACCGAGCGGGACCAGGTGGCGGCGCTCTGGCCGGACTGGAACGCCTTCATCGAGACCGGCAAGAAGTACCGCGCGGCCACCAACAAGGGCCTGATCGACTCGGTCACCACCGCGGCCAGCGCGGTCATGGTCCAGCAGGGCGGTGACCTGTTCTACGACAAGGAGGACAACGTCGTCGCCGACAAGAGCGCGGCGGTGAGGACCGCGTGGGACACCGCGGTCGCGATGGCCGACGCGAAGATCACCTCCAAGAGCGCCACCTGGTCGCCCGAGTGGTCCGCCGGCTTCAAGCAGGGCACCTTCGCGGCCACCTTCTGCCCGTCGTGGATGCTCGGTATCGTCGCCGACAACTCCGGCCCGGAGAACAAGGGCAAGTGGGACGTCGCGCCGGTTCCCGGCGGCGCGGGCAACTGGGGCGGCTCCTGGCTCGCCGTGCCGGCCCAGAGCAAGTACCCCAAGGAGGCGGCCAAGCTCGCCGAGTACCTGACCAACGCGAAGAGCCAGGTCGAGGCGTTCAAGCTCAAGGGCCCGCTGCCGACCAACCTCGAGGCGCTGAAGAACCCGGAGTTCACCGGCTACACCAACGAGTACTTCAGCGGCGCGCCGACCGGCAAGATCTTCGGTGAGAGCGTCGAGAAGATCCAGCCGCTGCACCTCGGCCCGAAGCACCAGGCGGTCAAGGAGAACGCGTTCGAGCCGGCGCTGCGCTCGTACGAGAACGGGCAGTCCCCCAAGGACAAGGCCTGGGAGCAGTTCCTCAAGGACGCCAAGACCCAGGGCGCCTTCTGATCACTGCACCACCACCGGCGGTGGCGTCCGGGCATGTCCCGGGCGCCACCAATGGCGTCCCGTTCCACGTACCGCCCGCCTCACCGGCCCCGCCGGAGCCGGGAAAGGACCCCGCATGAGCCTCTCGGCCACGACGGCGCCGCCGTCGCCCAGCGCACCACCCCCCACACCTCCCCGGCGGCGCAGCCGGGCGATCACCCTGAACCGCCTCGACCTGAAGCTCTCGCCCTACCTCTACATCGCGCCGTTCTTCGTGGTCTTCGGCATCTTCGGGTTCTACCCGATGCTGCGCACGGCGTGGATGTCGCTGCACGACTGGGACCTCATCGGTGACCACAGCTTCATCGGGTTCGACAACTACACCCGGCTGTTCACCGACGAGTACTTCTGGAACGCCACGATCAACACGTTCGGCATCTTCATCCTGTCGACGATCCCGCAGTTGCTCCTGGCGCTGTTCCTGGCCACCATGCTCAACCGCACCTTCCTGCGGGCCCGGACGCTGTTCCGGATGGCCATCTTCATGCCCAACGTGGTCTCCGTCGCCGCGGTGGCGATCGTCTTCGGGATGCTCTTCCAGCGCGACTTCGGTCTGATCAACTGGATCCTCAGCCTGGTCGGCGTCGACGCGATCGACTGGGACGCCCAGAAGTGGAGCTCCTGGACGGCCATCGCCTCCATGGTCAACTGGCGGTGGACCGGCTACAACACGCTGATCCTGCTGGCCGGCATGCAGGCCATCCCGAAGGACCTCTACGAGGCCGCCGCGATCGACGGCGCCAACCAGTGGAAGCAGTTCTGGCGGATCACCCTGCCGATGCTGACCCCGACCTTCGTCTTCGTGGTCACCCTGTCCACCATCGGTGGGCTCCAGCTCTTCACCGAGCCGCTGGTCTTCGGCAACGGCAACATCATCGGTGGCGACCAGCGCGAGTTCCAGACCCTGGCGATGTACATGTACGAACTCGGTATCGAGAACCTCAGCACCGCCGGCTACGGCGCCGCGGTGGCCTGGGCGATGTTCGTCATGATCGCCCTGGTCTCGCTGGTGAACTTCCTGCTCGTCCGCCGTTCGGTGAAGTGAGGACCGCGCCGTGAACAAGGCATCCCAGCGCCTCTGGCGCACCAGTCCGCTGCTCTACATCGCGCTCGTCGTCGCGGTGCTCTTCTCGGTCTACCCCTTCTACTACATGGTGGTCATCGCCACCCGTAGCCTCGACCAGATCAACGACGTGCCGCCGCCGTTCACCCCGGCCGGCGAGTTCGGCGCGAACTTCGGCCGGGTGCTCGACAACCCGGCGGCGAACTTCCTCACCGGTCTGCTCAACTCGGTGATCGTCTCCGCGGTGGTGACCGTCTCGGTGGTGATCACCGGCTCGCTGGCCGGCTTCGCCTTCGCCAAGCTGCGGTTCCGGGGCCGCAACGCCCTGCTGCTGACGATCATCGTGACCATGATGATCCCGACCCAGCTCGGCCTGATCCCGCTCTGGGGCATGATCCAGGACCTCGGCTGGTACGACACCCTCTACGCGGTGACCGTGCCCTTCCTGGTCAGCGCGTTCGGCGTGTTCATGATGCGGCAGTACGCCATCCAGGCCATCTCCGACGAGCTGATCGAGGCGGGTCGGGTCGACGGCGCCAGCACCTTCCGGATCTTCTGGAACATCGTGCTGCCGGCGCTGCGCCCCGCCGCCGCCGTGCTCGGCCTGCTCACCTTCATGGAGACCTGGAACTCCTACCTGTGGCCGTACGCCGTGCTCACCCCCGAGAACCCGACCCTGCAGGTGTCGCTGGCGTTCCTGTCCTACGCCTACTACACCGACTACTCGCAGGTGTTCGCCGCGACCGCCATCGGCACCGTGCCGCTGGTGATCGTGTTCATCGTGTTCGGCCGCCAGATCATCGGCGGCATCATGGAAGGCGCCGTCAAGTCGTGAGCAACCCGACCCACCCGCCCGCTGTCGGCGTACTCGACCAGGGGCCGGAACTGACCTTCCCGCCCGGCTTCCTGTGGGGCGCGGCGACCGCCGCGTACCAGATCGAGGGGGCCGCCGCCGAGGGCGGCCGGACCCCGTCGATCTGGGACACGTTCAGTCACACCGAGGGGCGGGTGGTCTCCGGGCACACCGGGGACGTGGCCTGCGACCACTACCACCGGATGTCCGACGACGTCCGGTTGATGGCCGAGCTGGGCCTCAAGTCGTACCGGTTCTCGGTTTCCTGGCCGCGGGTGCAGCCCGGCGGCACCGGCGGCGTCAACCAGGAGGGCCTGGACTTCTACCGGCGGCTGGTCGACGAGCTGCTGGCCAACGGCATCGAGCCGTGGCTCACCCTCTACCACTGGGACCTGCCCCAGCCGTTGGAGGACGCGGGCGGCTGGCCGGCCCGGGACACCGCCGGTCGGTTCGCCGACTACGCGTCCCTGGTCGCGGACGCCGTCGGCGACCGGGTGAAGTACTGGACCACGCTCAACGAGCCGTGGTGCTCGGCGTTCCTCGGCTACGGCTCCGGGGCGCACGCCCCCGGGCGGTCCGACGGGGCGGACTCGGTCCGGGCCGGGCACCACCTGATGCTCGGTCACGGGCTCGCCGTGCAGGCCCTGCGGGCGAAGCTGCCGCAGGCCCAGCTCGGTGTCACGGTCAACCTCTACCCGGTGACCCCGGCCAGCGACGCCCCGGCCGACGTCGACGCCGCCCGCCGGATCGACGGGTTGGCCAACCGGTTCTTCCTCGACCCGCTGCTGCGCGGGTCGTACCCGGCGGACCTGACCGCCGACCTGGCCGAGGTGACCGACTTCGGGCACGTCCGCGACGGCGATCTGGAGATCATCTCCACCCCGCTGGACCTGGTCGGGATCAACTACTACAGCCGGCACGTGGTGGCCGCGCCGGTCGCCGGCGAGGAGCCGGAGAAGTACTGGCGGGCACCGTCCTGCTGGCCGGGCAGCGAGGACGTCCGGTTCGTCACCCGGGGTGTCCCGGTCACCGACATGGACTGGGAGATCGACGCCCCGGGCCTGGTGGAGACGCTGCGGCGGGTCCACGAGGAGTACACCGACCTGCCGCTCTACGTCACCGAGAACGGCTCGGCGTTCGTCGACACCGTGCAGGACGGTCGGGTCGACGACGTCGACCGGTTGGCCTACTTCGACGCCCACCTGCGGGCCTCGCACGAGGCGATCGCGGCCGGGGTGCCCCTGCGGGGCTACTTCGCGTGGTCGCTGATGGATAATTTCGAGTGGGCCTGGGGTTACACCAAGCGCTTCGGGATGATCTGGATCGACTACGACACCCAGGCCCGTATCCCCAAGTCCAGTGCCAGGTGGTACGCCGAGGTGATCCGACGCAACGGTCTGGCCGCACAATAGGCAGAGGCCAGCCAGCATTCCGGACGGCCCCGCCGCGCCGCCCGCCCCCGGGGGCGGACGGCGGGGACCGTCCGACGTCGGAGGAGCAGACGATGACAACGCAACGCACCCGGTCACTCGGGCGCCCGACCCTCGACGCGGTCGCCGCCCGCGCGGGTGTCGGGCGGGGCACGGTCTCCCGGGTGGTCAACGGCTCACCCCAGGTCAGCCCGGAGGCCCGGGCCGCCGTCCAACAGGCCATCGCCGAGCTGGGGTACGTCCCGAACCGGGCGGCACGGGCACTGGTCACCCAGCGGACCGACTCGGTGGCCCTGGTGGTGTCCGAGTCGGGGGAGCGGGTCTTCACCGAGCCGTTCTTCGCCGGCATCGTCCGGGGCGTCAGCTCCGGCCTGCTGGAGACGCCGCTGCAACTCTGGCTCGCCATGGTGCAGTCCCCGATCGAACGGGAACGGGTCGAGAACCACCTGACCAACCAGCACGTCGACGGGGTCCTGCTGCTGTCGCTGCACGACTCCGACCCGCTGCCCACCCTGCTGGAGGAGCGCGACCTGCCCACCGTGCTCGGTGGCCGGCCGGCCCGGATGCTGCGCCCCGGGGCGCGGCCGTCCTGGTTCGTCGACGTCGACAACGTCGGTGGCGCCCGCAACGCGGTGCAGCACCTGGCCCGGCAGGGTCGCCGCCGGATCGCCACCATCGCCGGCCCGCAGGACATGGGCGCCGGCCTGGCCCGCCTGGTCGGCTACCGGGAGGCGGTGGAGTCCACCGTCGGGATGCTCGACCCCCGCATGATCGCCTACGGGGACTTCAGCGAGGGCAGCGGCGCGGCGTGCATGCGCCGGCTGCTGGACGCCTGCCCCGAGCTGGACGCGGTCTTCGTCGCCTCCGACCTGATGGCGTTCGGCGCGCTGCGGACGCTGCGCGAGGCGGGCCGGCGGGTGCCCGAGGACGTGGCGATCATCGGGTTCGACGACTCGCCCGTCGCCCAGCAGGCCGACCCGCCGTTGACCACGGTCTTCCAGCCGGTGGAGGAGATGGGCCGGCAGATGGCCCGGCTGCTGGTGGCCCGCATCCGGGGCGACGAGATCCCCACCCCGCACATCCTGCTGGACACCGAACTCATCCAGCGTGCCTCCACCTGAAGCGCTTCGACACCTCCGGCCTCCACGTCCGTACGGGCGGTGGGGCGTGCCGGTGCCGTCGGCTCAGGACCAGCGGCGCAGTTCCCGCCTGGCCAGGGACGCGCGGTGCACCTCGTCGGGGCCGTCGGCGAGCCGCAGGGTGCGGGCCTGGGCCCAGAGCCCGGCGAGCGGGGTGTCCTGACTGACCCCGGCGCCGCCGTACCCCTGGATCGCCTTGTCGATCACCCACTCGGCCATCGCCGGAGTTGCGATCTTGATGGCCTGGATCTCGGTGTGCGCGCCCTTGTTGCCGACGGTGTCCATCAGCCAGGCGGTCTTGAGCACCAGCAACCGGGCCTGCTCGATCCGTACCCGGGACTCGGCGATCCACTCCCGGACCACGCCCTGCTCGGCGAGCGGCCGGCCGAACGCGATCCGCTGGTTGGCCCGCCGGCAGAGCAGCTCCAGGGCCCGCTCGGCCATCCCGACCAGGCGCATGCAGTGGTGGATGCGGCCCGGACCGAGCCGGGCCTGGGCGATGGCGAACCCGGCCCCCTCGGCACCGACCAGGTTCTCCGCCGGCACCCGGACGTCGACGAAGTCGATCTCGGCGTGCCCGCCGTGCGGGGCGTCGGTGTAGCCGAAGACCGTCATGCCCCGGCGGACGTGCACCCCGGGGGTGTCCCGGGGCACCAGCACCATGCTCTGCTGGCGGTGCCGGTCGGCGTCCGGGTCGGTCTTGCCCATCACGATGAACAGCTCGCACCGGGGGTCCATCGCCCCGGACGACCACCACTTGCGGCCGTTGACCACGTAGTGGTCGCCGTCGCGGACGATCCGGGTGGCGATGTTGGTGGCGTCGGAGGAGGCCACCTCGGGCTCGGTCATGCAGAACGCCGAGCGGATCTCGCCGGCCAGCAGCGGGGTGAGCCACCTGTCGCGTTGCGCACCGGAGCCGAACTCGGCCAGCAGTTCCATGTTGCCGGTGTCCGGGGCGGCGCAGTTGACCGCCTCGGGGGCCAGGTGCGGGCTGCGCCCGGTCAGCTCGGCCAGCGGGGCGTACTGGAGGTTGGTCAGCCCGGCGCCGTAACGCGGGTCGGGCAGGAAGAGGTTCCACAGGCCGCGCCGTCGCGCCTCGACCTTCAGCCCGTCGAGCACCGGGGACCGCGACCACGGGTCACCCGCCGCCGCGACCTGCGCCGCGTGCACCGGCTCGGCCGGCAGGACGCACTCGTCCAGGAACGCGTCGAGCCGCTCCCGCAGCTCGACGGTGCGCTCGTCGTAGCCGAAGTCCATCAGTTCCCCCTGACCGCGCGCAGACCGTGCTCCACCAGCGGCGTCACCATGTCGCCGATCCGGTCGAACCCACCGCCGAGGGTCTGCCCCAGGGTGTGCCGGTAGTGGATGCCCTCGCAGATCACCGCGAGCTTGAAACAGCCGAGAGCCAGGTGCCAGTGCAGCGGCCCCACGTCGACGCCGCTGCGGTCGGCGTACCGGGCGATCAGCTCGTCGCCGGTGGGGAAGCCGGCGCGCGGGCCGAGCCCGTCGGCGACCGGGTTGCCCTCGGCGAGGTCGCTGTCGCCGAGCACGTCCCAGTACGTCAGCAGCAGCCCGAGGTCGGCCAGCGGGTCGCCGAGGGTGGCCATCTCCCAGTCCAGCACCGCCCGGACCGACACCGGGTCGACCGTGGTGAGCAGGTTGTCCAGCCGGTAGTCGCCGTGCACGATCCGGCCGGCGTTCACCCCCTCGGGCACCGAGGCGGCCAGCGCGTCGCGCAGCTCGTCCACCCCGGGCAGTTCCCGGCTGCGGGACCGGTCGAGCTGGCCGGCCCAGCGTCGTACCTGCCGGCCGAGGTAGCCCTCCGGACGGCCGAAGTCGGCCAGCCCCACCGTGGCCGGGTCGACGGTGTGCAGCGCGGCCAGGGTGTCCATCATCGCCCAGGCCAGGTCACGGCGTTGCGCGTCGGTGAGCGGGTCGGTCTGGGCCCGGGTGCGCAGCACCTCGCCCGGCACCCGCCGCATCAGGTAGAAGGGGGCCCCGATCACCGCCGGGTCGACGCAGAGCAGCACCGCCTCGGGCACCGGCACGGCGGTCGGCGCGAGCGCGGCGATCACCCG
Organism: Micromonospora sp. S-DT3-3-22; assembly: GCF_015354745.1. Taxonomy (NCBI): domain Bacteria; kingdom Bacillati; phylum Actinomycetota; class Actinomycetes; order Micromonosporales; family Micromonosporaceae; genus Micromonospora; species Micromonospora sp. S-DT3-3-22. Next base: position 11,652 of record NZ_JACGMO010000109.1, on the reverse strand, counting down.
GTGCTCGCGGGCCATGTCGTGCGCGGTGGCCAGCACGTGCCCCAGCGGCGGGCGGCGCAGCACCAGTTCGCGCCCGGCGCCGTGCAGCAGGTAGGTCAGGTTGGACTTGCCGCCGGTGATCAGGCTGGCCCGCAGCGGGCCGTCGGCCAGCTCCGGCCGGTGGGTGGTCAGCCACCCGGCCAGCCGGTCGAGGTCCAGCCCGCGTGGCGTCCGGTCGCCGGGGGCTCCGCCGTCGTGGGACGCGTCGACGGCCGGCTCGGTCATCCGCATAGTTGATGGCAGGTCAGCCGGGTTGTCAAGGTCAGCAATTTTCCGCCGGGGACATGCCACGGCAACAGGGGCGAAATGGTCAACCGGCAGGCTGGGGACCAGCCTGCCGGCCGTGTGCGGTCGGCCCGCCGAGCGGAGGGACAGACATGTTGCTGAGAGTTCGGGTGACCCTGCCGGACCGACCCGGGACACTCGGCCAGGTGGCCCGCACGCTCGGCGTCTCCGGTGCCGACATCGTCCAGGTCGTGGTGCTGGAACGGCTCGGCGGCCGGGCGGTGGACGACTTCACCGTGGTCTGGCCCGGTGCCGCCCGGGTCGAGGGGCTGCTCGCGGGGCTGGCCGCCATCCCCGGGGTGCGCGTCGACGGGGTGTGGCGGGCGATCGGCGCGCCGACCACCACCGGTCAGGACGCCGAACTGCTCGCCCAGGTGGCGGCGAACCCCACCGACGGGGTGGCCACCCTGGTCGACGCGGTGCCGGGGCTGCTCGCGGCGGACTGGGCGGTGGCGGCCGTCGTGCCGGTGGACTGGGCCTCCCGGGCCGGCGCGGGGACGGCGACCGTCGGGCACGCCAGCTGGCGCGCGCCCGAGCCGCCCCGGCTGCCCGAGGTGACCCCGCTGCGGGCCCGCACCCTGACCATGGCCGACGGCACGCACTACGCGATCGCGCCGTTCGGCCGGGCCGGGCTGGTGCTGGTGGTGGCCCGGGACCACACCGAGCCGTTGACCGCCGCCGGGTTCCACGCCACCGAGGTGGACCGGCTCGCCCAGCTCGTCCGGGCCAGCGCGGTGATCCTCGGCGACCGGCTCGACCTGGTCGGCCCGCAGTCGGTGACCACCGTCACCTGACCTGGGCGGACGGTTGCCGGTGCGACACCGCCGGGCAACGCCACGGCAACAGGCTGCGGGCAGGCTTCGTGCTGGGGAAGGGAGTGGACATGGCGCTGTGGCGGGTGCGCGCGACCGTGGACGACCGGCCGGGATACCTGTCGGTCCTCACCGCGAGTCTCGCGTTGCGGGGGGTCAACATCCTCACCGTGCAGGTGCACACCACCGAGGTCGGCGCGGTGGACGACTTCCTCGTCGACGCGCCGGACACCCTCGACGAGGCGGATCTGATCGCCGCCGTCGAGCGTGGCCGGGGCCGGGACTGCTGGGTCGCCCGCAGCGAGGCGCGGGGCCTGGCCGACCAGCCGACCCGGGTGCTCGGGCTGGCCACCCGGCTGGTCGGTGACCCGGAACTGGCCGGTGAGGTGCTCCGGGCCACGCTCGGCGCGGACGAGGTGACCTGGCGGCCGACGGCTGCCGTCGGGCACGACGCGGTGGGCACCACGACCATGCTGCTGACCGATCCGGCCGGCGGCTCGTACGAACTGCGCCGGCAGGCGCCCAGCTTCACCCCGGCCGAGTACGCGCGGGCGCAGGCGCTCGTCGAGTTGGCGGCGGCGGTGGCCCGGCGGGAGGCCGACCGGGTGGTGCTGGTGCTGCCCGACGGGGCGGAGCTGACCGTCCGGCCGGCGACCGCCGACGACCTGGCGGGCGTGGTGGACCTGCACGAGCGCTGCTCGGCGTCCAGCCGGCAGCGGCGCTACCTGAGCGGGGCGGCGCTGCCCTCGCCGGCCCGGCTGCGCCGGCTGCTGGAACCGGCCCGGGGGTTGACCCTGGTGGCCACGACGACCGGCTCCGACGGGGCGGTGGAGTCGGTCGTCGGGCTGGCCAATTTGCTCGCCGAGGGCGACGAGGCGGAGGCGGCGCTGCTGGTCCGGGACGACTGGCAGCGGCGTGGGCTGGGCACCGCGCTGCTGCGCCGGCTGCTCGCCCACGCCGAGCGGGCCGGGTTCGCGGCGCTTGTCCTGCACACCCAGGCGGAGAACACGCCGATGGTGCGTACGGTGGCCCGGCTGGGCCGGTCCGCGCCGATCGAGCGGGACGGCAGCCTGCTCACCGTGACCGTCGCGCTGGCCGCCCCGGTGGGCGACGGCCCGGTCGCCGGTCGGCCCGGTCGGCCCGGTGCGGCCGTGATCGGTCCCCGGCGGACGAGCACGACCGGTGGGGTGTGCTGACGACCGACCACCGCTGATCGAGACAACCCGTGTGGCACCGGGCGGGGGCTTTCCTTCCGGTGCGTGGCCGAACTCCGATGCGGAGAACGGTGTACAGGCAGGGCCCCCGGTGCGGGGGCCCTGCCCATGTCCGGGCCCGGTTCGGTGCGCCGGGGCCGGTCGCGGCCAGGCGGCCCGGGGCCGCCGGCCGGGCCGGTGGGTGCGCGGGCCGGTGGGGTGGCGGTCAGCCGAAGAGGACGCCGGCCCGGCGGTGCCCGGACACGCAGAACCGGTTGCCCTCGGTGTCGGCGAGGACGACGTACGGCAGTTGGCCGGGTTCCGGCTCGGTGGGGTAGTGCGGCCAGTCGACCCGTTCGGCCCCGAGACCGCACAGCCGGTCGACCTCGTCGTCGAGGTCCCGGCCTCCCGCGTGCAGGTCGAGGTGGATGCGGGGGTGGTCCGTCACCGGGCTGACGCTGACGTCCATCGCCAGGGGCACCCCGGTGGTGCCGGGCGGCGGTTCCAGCACGATCCAGCCGTCCCCGGGGTAGCGGGGTGGCCGGCGGACGTAGCCGAGGGCCTGGGCCCAGAACCGGCCGGCGCGACGGTCGTCGGTCACGCCCAGCGACACCTGTTCGATCATCGACATCGATCCAGGCTAGTCCGGTCGGGTGGTGGTCGCCGGCCGGCCGTGGTGCCCGGCCCGGTCGGGGGCGGCCCACCTCAACGGGGGTCCGGCCGGTGTGCCCGGAGGGCTTCTTCCGGTGTCGTCGGGGTTGGCCCCTTCACAAACCGATGACCGAACGATTACATTGGCGCACATCCATGGGAGCGCTCCCGCGACTCCTTCGGTCCTCTCACCACCACCCGCCTCCGGCGACGCCCACCACCCGCGACGCCCCCGTCCCCGCGTCCGGTGGGCGTCGCCGGAGGCACCACCGACAGGAGTTCCGCATGCAGCACCCGAACCGGCCCGGCCGGTCGGGCGCGGGCCGGCCCCGGCTCCGCCGCCTGCTCGCCGCCGGTGCCGCCCTGGCCAGCGGTCTGACCCTCGCCATCAGCGCGGTCCCGCTCACCGCCGGGGCCGCCCCCACCGCTGCCGGGCGCGCCGAGGCCGCCGAGGCCGCCGGCACCGGCATGTTCAACTACCCCGAGGCGTTGCAGAAGTCGCTGCTGTTCTACGAGGCGCAGCAGTCCGGCAAGAAGCCGTCCTGGAACCGGGTCTCCTGGCGGGGCGACTCCGCGCTCACCGACGGCGCGGACGTCGGCGTGGACCTCACCGGTGGCTGGTACGACGCCGGTGACCACGTGAAGTTCGGCTTCCCGATGGCGTTCAGCGCCACCATGCTCGCCTGGGGCGCGGTCGAGTACCGGGACGGGTACGTCGCCGCCGGGCAGCTCACCCCGCTGCTGAACAACCTGCGCTTCGTCAACGACTACTTCATCAAGGCGCACCCCTCGGCGAACGTGCTCTACGGGCAGGTCGGCAAGGGCGACGACGACCACAAGTGGTGGGGCCCGGCCGAGGTGCTGCCGATGGCGCGGCCCGCGTACAAGATCGATTCGAGCTGTGGCGGCGCGGACCTGGCGGGGGAGACGGCGGCGGCGATGGCCGCGTCGTCGATGGTGTTCCGGCCCACCGACGCGACCTACGCCGACAAGCTGCTCACCCACGCCAAGCAGCTCTACACGTTCGCCGACACGGTGCGCAAGAGCTACCACGAGTGCATCACCGACGCGACCAGCTTCTACAAGTCGTGGAGCGGCTACCAGGACGAACTGGTCTGGGGCGCGATCTGGCTGCACCGGGCCACCGGCGACGCGAGCTACCTGGCCAAGGCCGAGAGCGAGTACGACAAGCTCGGCACCGAGCCGCAGTCCACCACCCGGTCCTACAAGTGGACCCTGGCCTGGGACAACAAGCAGTTCGGGGCGTACGTGCTGCTGGCCAACCTGACCGGCAAGCAGAAGTACGTCGACGACGCCAACCGGTGGCTCGACTACTGGACGGTCGGCGTCAACGGCCAGAAGGTGCCCTACTCGCCGGGCGGGATGGCCGTCCTCGACTCCTGGGGCGCGCTGCGGTACGCCGCCAACACCAGCTTCGCGGCGCTGGTCTACAGCGACAAGACCACCGACGCCACCCGCAAGGCCCGGTTCCACGACTTCGCCGTCCGGCAGATCAACTACGCGCTCGGCGACAACCCGCGCAAGTCCAGCTACGTGATCGGATTCGGCAGCAACGCGCCGAAGAACCCGCACCACCGCACCGCGCACGGTTCCTGGTGGGACAGCCAGACGGTGCCGGTGGAGACCCGGCACGTGCTCTACGGCGCGCTGGTCGGCGGCCCGTCCTCGGCCAACGACGCGTACACCGACAGCCGGTCCGACTACGTGATGAACGAGGTCGCCACCGACTACAACGCCGGTTTCACCTCCGCCCTGGCCCGGCTCTCCCAGGAGTACGGCGGCACCCCGCTCGCCGGTTTCCCCACCGCCGAGCAGCCGGACATCGCCGAGCTGACCGTGGAGACCACGGTGATGCAGGCCGAGCCCCGGGCCACCGGGCTCAAGGCGATCATCTACAACAAGTCGGCCTTCCCGGCGCGGGCGCTGACCAACGGGAAGTTCCGCTACTACTTCCGCCCCGAGGGCAGCACCGCCGTCCAGGTCACCCCCGGCTACACCCAGGGCTGCCCGTCGCCCTCGACGGCCAGGCAGCTCTCCGGCGACATCTGGTACGTCGAGGTGGACTGCACCGGTCAGACGATCGCCCCGGCCGGGCAGTCGCAGCACCGGATGGAGGTGCAGTTCAAGATCGGCGTACCGGAGGGCGGCACCTGGGACCCGACCAACGACCCGTCGTACCAGGCCACCGCCGGCCCGAACCCGAAGGTGCCGCTGTACGCCGGGACCACCCGGGTCTGGGGTGACGAGCCGACCTCGACGCCGACCGACACCACCCCGCCCACCGTCCCCGGCACCCCCGTCGCCTCGGCGATCACCTCCACCGGCATGACGCTGACCTGGCCCGCGTCCACCGACACCGGTGGCAGCGGACTGGCCGGCTACGACGTCGTCCAGGAGTTTGTCGGCAGCGACGCGCGGATGTCGTACCGCACCACCACCAACAGCCTGACCCTGACCACGCTCCTGCCCGCCAGCAACTACCGGTTCTGGGTCCGGGCCCGGGACGGCGCCGGCAACAGCTCGCTGTCGTCGCCGGTGCTCGCGGTGGCCACCCCGGCAGGCAACGGCCCGGACACCACCGGACCGACCCAGCCGGGCACCCCGGACGCGTCGAACATCGGCACGAACGGGCTGACCCTGACCTGGACGCCGTCCACCGACAACGTCGGGGTCACCGGCTACAAGGTCTACAAGTCGTCCCTGCCGGGTCCGGTGGTGATCGGCACCCCCACCGGCACCACCTTCCCGGTGACCGGGCTGACGCCGGACACCTCGTACGGGTTCTACGTGGTGGCGGTGGACGCCGCCGGCAACCCGTCGACCCCGTCGAAGACGCTCACCGTGCAGACCCTGCCGGACACCACGACGCCGACCCCCACGCCCACCCCGACCCTGCCCGCCTCGTCGTGCCGGGTCGGCTACACCACCAGCGACTGGACCAACGGCTTCACCGCCAGCATCACCATCACCAACACCGGTACGACCGCGCTCACCGGCTGGACCCTGGCCTTCACCTTCCCGAACAGCGGGCAGAAGATCGGGCAGGGCTGGTCGGCGACGTACGCCCAGACCGGTTCGGCGGTGACCGCGACCAGCATGAGCTACAACGGGGCGCTGGCCCCCGGCGCGTCCACCAGCATCGGGTTCAACGGCACCCACACCGGCAGCAACCCGAAGCCGACGGGCTTCACGCTCAACGGGGCCGCCTGCACGGTCTCCTGATCGTCGACGTGGCGTGGCCGGCACCGCACCTGCGGTGACCGGCCACGTCGCGTCGGGTCGGGCCCGGCCAAAAATGTTCCGAAACTTTTCCGAAACACCTTTGTTCCGGGCGGTGCATGATGGAAACATCGACGGCGTTAGATTTAACAACCGTAACGTCCGGTCGTCCCGCCCGACGGCCTGGGTGTGGGCCAGTAAGGAGGCCACGATGGCAATGAGCCCATCCGATCATCGCGGCGGGAGTCGACGCCGCCGCTCGCCCGCCGTCCGAGCACTGCTCGCCGGCGCGGTAGGCGTCGTGACGGTGGCCGCCGCCGCGGTGATGATGCCGTCGGCGAACGCCGCCGCGACCACGCTGGGCGCGGCCGCCGCGCAGTCGGGCCGGTACTTCGGCACGGCGATCGCGGCCGGCCGGCTCGGCGACTCGACGTACAGCACGATCGCCGGCCGCGAGTTCAACATGATCACGGCCGAGAACGAGATGAAGCCGGACGCGACGCAGCCCCAGCGGGGCCAGTTCAACTTCAACTCCGGTGACCAGATCTACAACTGGGCGACCCAGCGCGGCCTGAAGGTCCGTGGGCACACCCTGGCCTGGCACGCCCAACAGCCCGGCTGGATGCAGAGCCTCAGCGGCAGCACCCTGCGGCAGGCCATGATCGACCACATCAACGGCGTGATGGGCCACTACAAGGGCAAGCTCGCCGCCTGGGACGTGGTCAACGAGGCGTTCAACGAGGACGGCAGCCGCCGGTCGTCGAACCTCCAGGGCACCGGCAACGACTGGATCGAGGTGGCGTTCCGCACCGCGCGGGCCGCCGACCCGTCGGTGAAGCTCTGCTACAACGACTACAACATCGAGAACTGGTCGTACGGCAAGACGCAGGGCGTCTACCGCATGATCCAGGACTTCAAGTCCCGGGGCGTCCCGATCGACTGCGTCGGCCTGCAGACCCACTTCACCGGCGGCAGCTCGCTGCCGAGCAACTTCCAGACCACGCTGTCCAGCTTCGCCGCCCTCGGCGTGGACGTGGCGCTGACCGAGGTCGACGTCACGAACTCCTCCACCACCCAGTACGCCGGGCTGACCCAGGCGTGCCTGAACGTGCCGCGCTGCATCGGCATCACCGTGTGGGGCGTGCGCGACAGCGACTCCTGGCGCTCCAACGAGAGCCCGCTGCTGTTCGACGGCGGCGGCAACAAGAAGGCCGCGTACAACTCGGTCCTCAACGCGCTCAACGCGGCCCCCCCGACCTCCGGGCCGACCACCGGCCCGCCCACCACGACCCCACCCACCACGACCCCGCCACCGAGCGGCGGCGCCGGACGGATCGTCGGCGTGGCGTCGAACCGGTGCATCGACGTACCGAACTCCACCCAGACCAACGGCACCCGGGTGCAGCTCTACGACTGCAACGGCCAGTCCAACCAGCAGTGGACGTACACCAGCAGCAAGCAGTTGCGGGTCTACGGCACCAAGTGCCTGGACGCCAACGGCGCGGCCACCGCCAACGGCACCGGGATCATCATCTGGGACTGCAACAGCGGGGCGAACCAGCAGTGGAACATCAACTCCAACGGCACCATCAGCGGCGTGCAGTCCGGCCGCTGCCTGGACGTCTGGGGCACCGGCAACGGCCAGCAGGTCCAGTTGTACGACTGCCACGGGCAGACCAACCAGCAGTGGCGCACCGACTTCGCCGGTAGCACCACGCCGCCGACCTCGACGCCGCCGACCACGACCCCGCCGCCGACCACGCCCCCGGCGGGCGGCTGTGCCCTCCCGTCGACCTACCGGTGGTCGTCGACCGGCGCGCTGACCAGCCCCAAGAACGGCTGGGTCTCGCTCAAGGACTTCACCAACGTGGTCTACAACGGCAAGCACCTGGTCTACGGCTCGTACGTCAACAGCAGCGGCCAGTACAGCTCGATGAACTTCGGCACGTTCACCAACTGGTCCGACATGGCCTCGGCCAGCCAGAACGGGATGAGCCAGGGCACCGTGGCGCCCACCCTGCTCTACTTCGCGCCGAAGAACATCTGGGTGCTGGCGTACCAGTGGGGACCGACCTCGTTCAGCTACAAGACGTCGAGCGACCCGACCAACGCCAACGGCTGGTCCTCGGCGCAGACGCTGTCCACCGCCACCCTCCCGGACGCCCCGTACGGTGTGATCGACCAGACCCTCATCGGCGACGACCAGAACATGTACCTGTTCTTCGCCGGGGACAACGGCAAGATCTACCGGTCGAGCATGCCGCTCGGGAACTTCCCGGGCAGCTTCGGTTCGAGCTACACGACGATCATGACCGACTCGACGAACAACCTGTTCGAGGGCGTCGAGGTCTACAAGGTGGCGGGCCAGAACCAGTACCTGATGATCGTCGAGGCGATCGGGAGCCAGGGGCGCTACTTCCGGTCGTTCACGTCCAACAGCCTGGGCGGCTCGTGGACCCCGCAGGCGGCCAGCGAGAGCAACCCCTTCGCCGGCAAGGCCAACAGCGGCGCCACGTGGACCAACGACATCAGCCACGGTGACCTGGTCCGCACCAACCCCGACCAGACCAAGACCGTCGACGCCTGCAACCTGCAACTGCTCTACCAGGGCAAGGACCCGAACGCGGGCGGTGACTACAACCTGCTGCCGTGGCGGCCGGGCGTCCTCACCCTCCAGCGCTAGGCGCACCTGCGCCCGCGCAACGACCGGGGCGTGTCCGGCACCTGAGGGTGCCGGGCACGCCCCGCCCGGTTTCAGCCGGCCAGATCCTCCGCGAGCAGGTCCATCAGCAGCGCGTCGTGCCAGCGCCCGTCCGCGCCCCGCTCGTACCGCCGCATGATGCCCACCGGGCGGAACCCCACCTTCGCGTACGCCCGGATCGCCGCCGTGTTCGCCGCCGCCGGGTCGATGGTGAACCGGTGGTGGCCGTACTCGTCGACCAGGTGCCGGACCAGGGCGCGGACCGCGTCCCCGCCCAGGCCGTTGCCGCGTACCGCCGGGTCGAGGAAGACGTCCAGGCTGGCGTGACGGTAGTCCGGGTCGGTCTCGGCGTACCACTGGATCGCCCCGACCAGCCGGCCCGCGTGCTCGATCACGTAGACCGTCAGCGCGTCGTCGGCCAGGTCGGCCCGCACCGACTCGGCCAGGTCGTCGCCGCCACGCCACCAGCGGCGCACCTCGGGGGTGGCCCGGATCGCGGCCAGGGCCGGCACGTCGGCACCGGTCACCGGGCGTAGCGTCACCGTCCGCCCGCGCAGCACCCGTCAGCCCCGCCGCTCGCCGTGCTCGACGCAGACCGCCGACCAGCCGACCGGCAGCACCTGCACCTTCATCCGCCGTCGGCAGTGCCCGCAGTAGCGGGGCGGCTCCAGCACCCGGGCCGCCGCGCACCCCGGGTGCGGGCCCGCCGTGGCGTCCGCGCCGCAGCGGTCGCACCAGGTCGCGGCCGACGTCAGCACGGCGGACCGTGCCGTACGGCCGTCGGCGGTCGGGTCACCCGCGTCGGTCATCATCACCTCACAGGGTGGCGGAGAGCGCCTTGACCGGCATCTTCAGCTCGTCGAGCAGCTTCAGGTCGTCGGTCGCCGGCCGACCCAGCGTGGTCAGGTAGTTGCCGACGATCACCGCATTGATCCCGCCGAGCAGGCCGTCGCGGGTACCCAGGTCACCGAGGGTGATCTCCCGGCCGCCCGCGTAGCGCAGGATGGTGCGCGGCATGGCCAGCCGGAACGCGGCGATGGCCCGCAGCGCGTCCTTACCCTCCACCACCGGCCGGTCGCCCAGCGGCGTGCCCGGACGCGGGTTGAGGAAGTTCAGCGGCACCTCGTGCGGGTCCAGCTCGGCGAGCTGCGCGGCGAACTCGGCGCGCTGCTCGACGGTCTCGCCGAGGCCGAGGATGCCACCGCAGCAGACCTCCATGCCCGATTCGCGGACCATCCGCAGGGTCTCCCAGCGTTCCTCCCAGGAGTGCGTGGTGACCACGTTCGGGAAGTACGAGCGGCAGGTCTCCAGGTTGTGGTTGTAGCGGTGCACGCCCATCTCGACCAGGTCGTCGACCTGCTCCTGGGTGAGCATGCCCAGCGACGCGGCGACCTGGATGTCGACCTCCGCGCGGATCGCGGCGACCCCCTCGCGCATCTGCTTCATCAGCCGGTCGTCGGGGCCGCGCACGGCGGCCACGATGCAGAACTCGCTCGCCCCGGTCGCCGCCGTCTGCTTCGCCGCCTCGACCAGTGACGGGATGTCCAGCCACACCGACCGGACCGGCGAGGTGAACAGGCCCGACTGCGAACAGAAGTGGCAGTCCTCCGGGCAGCCGCCGGTCTTCAGCGAGACGATCCCCTCGACCTCGACCTCCGGACCGCACCAGCGCATCCGCACCTCGTGGGCGAGCTGGAGGGCGGCGGTGAGGTGCTCGTCGGGCAGGGTCAGCACCGCGAGGACACCGGCCTGGTCGAGGCCGACGCCGTCGCCCAGCACCTGGGTCCGGGCCTGGTCGAGGATCTCTGGCATGGCTCGTACCCTACAAGGCCGGTGCGGGCCGGGAAACGCCCGAGCCGACGGCCCCGGGCCACCCCGGCGGCCCCGCGCGGGGCGGTGCGGCGGGCCCGCCGCCACGCCGGTGCCGGCCCGGCGGATGGTAATTTCGCCCGGCGGCGGCAACGCCGTCATCCACCGGCACGGGCCGGTCGTCGGGGCCCGGGACCGTGCGGTCGGGGTGGCAGGTCGGCAGGGTGGCAGGTCGGACGGCGGACGGAGGCGGTGACCGGTGGCGGACTGGCTGGCGGCCCTGGACCGTCGCGCCGCGCTGCGGGCGAAGGCGGGACTCACCCGTACCCTGCGCCCCCGCGCCGCCGGTGACCCGGACGTCGACCTGGCCGGCAACGACTACCTGGGTCTGGCCACCCATCCCGAGGTCGTGGCCGCCGCCGGCCGGGCCCTGTCCGGGTACGGGCTGGGCGCCACCGGTTCCCGGCTGGTCCGGGGCTCCACCGACGTCCACCACGCGCTGGAGGACGACCTGGCCGACTGGCTCGGCGTCGACCGGGCGCTCGTCTTCTCCTCCGGCTACCTGGCCAACCTGGCAGCCGTCCGGGGCCTGGTCTCACCGCGTACCCTGCTCGTCTCCGACGCCCACAACCACGCCTCGCTGATCGACGGCTGCCGGATCTCCGGCGCGGAGACGGTGGTCACCGCGCACGCCGACGTCGACGCGGTGGCCGTCGCGCTCGCCGCCGCGCCGGGTCGCCCGGCGGTGGTGGTCACCGAGTCGGTGTTCTCCGTCGACGGCGACCTCGCGCCGCTGGCCGCGCTGCACGCGGTGGCCCGGCGGCACGGCGCGTTGCTGCTGGTCGACGACGCGCACGCGCTCGGCGTCACCGGCCCGGCCGGTGCCGGCGCGGTGGCCGCCGCCGGGCTCGCCGGCGCGCCG
>NZ_JACGMO010000108.1:0-27091 GCF_015354745.1 Micromonospora sp. S-DT3-3-22 | reverse complement strand
CGGCATCACCGATCTTGACCTGCCGGGGAGGCGTGAGGGAGGGGTACATCGCAGACCGAACCTTTCGTGCTGTGGTGCCCCGACCCCACCACATGCCGCTACGGCATGTGCAACAACCCCATCCAGGTGCTACCGAGCCAGGCCCTAGCTGCCGCCGGGACCGATCAAGAACAACGAACCATCCGGGAACACAGAGTCACCACCGGCGGCCAGATAGCTCCCCGCCAAGTGGCCGCCGCTGGGGAATTCCCACTGACCGCCGACAGCGGTGCCGGGGATGTTGTCGGCGGGGTCGCCGGTGAGTGCCCGGTAGTCGGGCCACTGGCGGGGGTGGATGCGATAGCGGCGGTGGATCTCGGCGGCGGTGATGACGGTGCGGTGGGGGGTGAGGACGGTGACGGCGGGCCGTAGGAGTTGGTAGAAGTCCCGGTCGCTGGAGTAGCAGACGACGGATCGGCCCGCCTGGACGGCGCTGGTGGTGGCGGTGGCGATGATGTCGTCGCCTTCTATCTCGTCGGTCTCTGTCCAGTGGACGGCTGCGGCGTCGAGCGCTCGTTTGACGTCGGGTAGTGCGGTGATGGGGGTGTGGTCTGCGCGAGCCCGGTTCGCCTTGTAACCAGGCACGGCGGTGGCGCGCCGGGCGGCGGCGTGTTCGCCGTCGAAGACGACGACGAGTTCGTGGTCGGGTGCGTGGAGGCGGTGGGCTTTCGCATGAGGGCGAGAAACCCGAACACGCCGGTCAGGTCGCAGGTCTTGTCGCGGCTGGTGATCCGGGCGGGGAATCCGAACCACGCGCGGTAGAGCAGCTGGTGCCCGTCGACGAGGAGCAACCCGGTCACCGGCCCTCCCCGGGTGCGGGAGGGCCGGTGATGACGCGGACTCCCGGCCACCGCTGCGCCGGCTGGTGCCGGGCAAGCCGCTCGTGGGATGTTTGTTCGCTGACGCGGGTGGGGTTGCGTCGCCACACGCCGTCGAGAAGATCGTCGAGGCCGTGCGGGGCGCAGACCATGATGTGGTCGTCCGGGTCGAGGTGGATCGCGACGGCCGTGGCGTACTCGGGCCAAGTCGCGACCGCCTCGGTGATGCCGCGAAACGGCGGGACGGGCGGCCCGCCGAATCGTCGCGGGTACCAAGTGTGCACGGCGGCCTGGTTCTTCGCCTCCCACGGCAGGCCCGGCTCGGCTGTGGCCAGCCGGGCGGTGGCCCGGTCGTCGTTGTCCCGGCTCAGGTCGGCAGGGTCGAAGAACGCCACGTCCACATCCCGCACCGCGCGCAGGTCGAACCCCGTGCCGTAGCGGTGTCCCCAACCCAGGTCGCGTAGGACACCCGCGCCGATCCACGCGTCGGGCAGCCCCGAGTCCCGCACCACGGCCAGCGCCCGCATCAGCGGCATGTCGGCCCTGACCAGTTCCCGTAGCTCGTCGCCGCGCTCGATGTCTGCCGGTTCCGCCCGGCCGGCGGACAGCGCCGTCATGGCCGTTCCGGCCCGTCGGGGTGGTTGTGGCGCATGCGCTGGGCGAGGTAATCGCCCAGCGATGTCGCGTACGGCACGTCTGGATCACCGGTCATGCCGGCCGGAACGTAGTGGGTGCGGCGGAAGGCGTCGACGAACACGGTTGGGGGTGCTCCTGCGCGGAGTGCGGTGGTGATCGCGGTGGACAGGGCGTCGGCGAGCCCGGCCAGGGTGGAGCCGTATGTACCGACCCTCAGGTCGACGTGACCGAGTTCGCCGCTGGGCGCGACGGCTGTGGTCAGCCGTCCCGGAACACCATCGATCACGAACGTGCTGGTCACCTCGGTTGTCCGTCGAGACGTCGGCAGCGTGTCTCTCATCAATGTGACCTTTCTTCTCTGGTACGCCTTGAATGCCTTGTGGCGGACACGGCGGTTCTGAGCTGCGGAGTTCCGGTCCGAGGGCGGCGTCAAGGAGTCTCCGTCGCGGTGGTCGGCTGGTCGGCTTTGCGGGCGCAGTGGGGGCATCGTCGTGGGCAGGGTGTCTGCGGTACGGCGGTGGTGAGGCCGCTGGTGTGCAGGATCGTGGTGACCGTCTGGGCGAAGGTGCTGGTCTCGCCAATGACGGTTTCCCCGGGGGTGTCGAGCAGGTCGTGGTGGGTGTACCAGGTGCGCATCTCGGCGGGGGTGACGGGGATCGGCTCGTCGCGGCTGAGGTGGCGGCGGACGGTCTCGTCGAAGGACACATCCAGGTAGAACACGGCGACCGGGCCGGGATGGTCGTCGATGAGCTGATGCAGCACGGCCGCGTAGCGTTCGGTGTGCAGGATGCCTTCGAGGATGACGTGGTAGCCCAGGTCGAGGGCCGTGCGCGCAGTCGCGGTGATGAACGCTGGGGCGACCGGGTCGATGCGGGCACTGTCGTGTTCCCTGAGCACGATTCTGCGCAGGTAGTCCTGTTCCAGCAGCGCCGCACCGCGCCCGAAACGTAGCCGGACCTCCCGGGCCGTCGTGGTCTTTCCGCTGCCGGAGTTCCCTCGAATGATCACCAACGTGGGCGGCGGGGGCTTCGTGGGGTTCGGCGTCGTCATGGCGTGCTCCGTCAGGCGGTGGCGGTCTGGCGGGGCACCACTGCGGCGGGCCCGGTGGTGTCGTAGCCGGCGGCTTGTAGGGTGAACAGTTCCGCGTACCGGCCGTCGGCGCTCATGAGCTGGTCGTGGGTGCCGGCTTCGACGAGGCGGCCGTGGTGCAGGACGTAGATGCGGTCGGCGTGGCGGACGTTGGCCAGCCGGTGGGTGATCAGGATGGTGATGCCACGTCCCTGCCGGTCCCGGATGGCCTGGAACAGGGCGTCCTCGGCGCGGGGGTCGAGGGCGGACGACGGTTCGTCCATGATGAGCACGTCGGCGTCGCGGAGGAACCCGCGGGCAGCGGTGATGCGTTGCCACTGGCCGCCGGAGAGGTCCTGCCCGCCGGCGAAGGTGCGGTCGAGCAGTGTCTCGTACCCGTGGGGCAGCTCGGTGATCATGTCGTGGGCGACGGCGCGTTCGGCGGCGGCCTCGATGCGGGTCTGCTCGGCGTTGGTGGTGATGTCGCCGACGGCGATGTTCGTGGCGGCGGTGAAGGGCCACTTGTGGTACTCCTGTGTAACGACCCCGATCCTCGCCCGTAGCGCGTCGGTGCCCCAGTCGTCGGCTGGTCGGCCGTTGTATCGGATGGTGCCGCCGGTGGGGGTGCGCAGGGTGGCGATCATGGTGGCGAGGGTGGACTTGCCGGAGCCGTTCTCCCCGACGAACGCCACCGTCTGCCCCGCCTCAATGGTGAGGCTGACCTGGTCGACGGCTGCGGTGGCGCGGTCGGGGTAGTGCAGGCTGACCGCGTCGACGGTGATCTCCTCCAGGCGGTCCGGCGCTGGCGTGCTGGCGGTCGGGTCGGTGTGGGTGGGCAGGTAGTCGGTGGCGCGGGTCATGAAGCCGGTGTAGTCGCGGAAGTGCTGCCCTTCGGTGTAGACCCGGTCGACCTGGAAGGTGACCACCGCGAGGGACCGTTGCGCGGACTGGACGGCGATGACGCAGGTCGCGGCGGCGGCGAGGGGAATCTGCCCGTCTATGAGCAGCAGGCCGAGCAGGACGTAGACCACGGCGGTCGCCACGCCGCCGATCATCGCGCCGACGGTGGTGGTCGTGGTGACCCGCCGTGCCAGGGCGAGTTGGATGCCGGTCTCGACGGCCATGACCCGGTCGTACTGGTCGAGGAGGAACCCGCGCAGGCCGTAGGAGCGTAGTTCGGGGGCGGAGTCGCGTTCGGCCATCAGCCGGTGCAGCAGCCACAGCCGACGTCGGCGTACCGAGCCGGCGGCGTAGGTCTGGTAGCGCAGGTGCCCGGCGCGCAGCGACGCCCACCCGTTCGGCACCGTCGCCACCAGCAGGGCGAGCAGCAGCAGCGGGTGGACCACCACGACAGCGACCGCGACGGCGAGGACACCGGCGAGGCCGGCGAGCAGGTTCATCGACGCCTGCACCAGGCCGGTGGTGGAGTTCGCGCCACGGGAGGCGCGTTCCATGTCGTCGGCGAACGCGTCGGCGTCGAACGCCTCCAACCGCACTGCGGTGGTCACCTCGAACAGCCCGCGTTCGACCTCCCGGTCCACCTTCGGGGTCAGGCCGTTCTGCGCGTACCCCATGGCGGTGGCCATGCCGGCGCGCAACGCGGTCACCGCCGCGAGCGCGGCCAGGGCGGGCAGCGCGGCGGTGACCTTGTCGGCGGTCGGCCCGCCGGCGAACAGCTCTACCAGCACCCGCTGCGCGGCGAGGAGCCCGAACGCGGCCATCACTCCCGCGCCGACCGTCGTGCCCGCCACGACCGACGTCCGTGCCCGGTCGGCGCGCCAGCTCACGACGAGCGCGGCCCAGACTAGGCGGGGCAGCTCGGAGAAGACGGCGAACAGGCCGGCCTGTGCCCTGGCCCGTACCCCGGTCTCCCACCAGACTTCCCGCAACTCGGGCAGTACGGAATCCCGCTGTGGCGGTTCGGGACGGGCGGGCGTCCGGTCGGGGTTAGCGGTTCTGGGCATGGCGGTACCTCCCGTAGGTGGGCAGGGTGAACGACGGTGGTGGCGTTTCGATGGCGGACGGCGGGCCGCTCAGGCCCCGTCGGTGGTCTCGGCTGGCGCCGCCGAAGCCGTGCCTCCTGCGGGAAGTGCCCCGGTCGGCCTGCGGTCAGGTGACCCGGACGCCGTCTTCGAGGTAGGAGCAACATCCGTCAGCGCGGGCGCGTAGCGCCTCGGCGATCCGGCGGGCCAGCAATGGCCGTAACCGCCGGGCGGTCTGGGGCGGGTCGGACCACGCCCAGCCCTTCAACTCCCCGGGCGGCACCACGATCCGTTCCGTCGCGGTGGCGTCGAGGGTGCCGCCGTCGTAGACGACCATGACGCCCTCGGTGCGCCCGTCGCGGGCGGGTACCCAGTCCACGACGAGCAGGCGGCCTGGCGTCAGGTCCACGCCGAGTTCCTCCCGGCACTCCCGGACCGCGGCCTGGTACGGCGACTCGTCCGCCTCGACGCACCCGCCGGGGATCTCCCACTCCGCCTTGTAGACGGGTTCGACCAGCAGAATCCGCTCGTCCGCGTCGGTGATCAGCAGCCCGGCGGCCATCCGCTTACGGGGCAGATCGGCGGTGACATCGCGGCGTTCGGAGGGCATGCGGAGACGGTAGGGCGCGGCAGGGGCGACACGCCCGCAGCGCCGTGCGCCGACATTGTCGGCAGATTCCGACACCAACTCCGACAACGCCAGCACCGCCGCCCCGACCTGCCGACAGCGATGTCGCAACCCGCGTAACCACCGCCGACAGCCGGGCGAGGCCGTCGCCGGCAGCTCGGAAAGTGTCACCCGGGGCGGCTATGGTGTTCGCTCATCGTGACCGCGGCAACCCGGGGGTGGCAACGATGGTCGACCACGACGAGCTCACCGCCGCCCGCCGCGCGCTCGGCCGCCACCTCGCCCACCTGCGCAAAGACGCCGGCCACACCCAGCACGGGCTCGCCCGGCTCGTGCAGTACGGGCGCAGCTCGGTGGCGAACACCGAGACCGGCCGGCAGCATCCCGAGCGCCCGTTCTGGACCCGCTGCGACCAGGTGCTGCGCACCGGGGGTGTGCTGACCGCCGAGTACGACCGCATCGTCGACCTACACCACCGCCGCCACCGCCCGGCGGATCCCTCCGGCAGCACCAGCGCGGCGGCGTGGTGGGAGCCCGAGGACGCCATCACCGCCCGCCGGTCGGCACTGACCACCGCCACCGACGACGACATCCGGCTGACGCACCTGGAGGACGAAGTCCGGCAGGCGATCGCCGACAACGAACGCTGCCCACCCGCCACCCTCGTCGCCCGGCTACGTCCCCTGCGGGTCTGCGTCGACCAGCTGATGGACGCCCGGCAGCACCCGCCACAACGCGCCCGGCTCCACACCGCCGCCGCGCACCTGTCCGGTCTCCTCGCCGCCCTCGCCCTGGACCTGCGCGCCTTCCGCGTCGCGCACGCCTACGCCGCCGAAGCGTTCGACCTCGCCCACGCCGCCGAACAACCCGACACGCAGGCCTGGGCCCGCGCCACCCAGAGCCTGATCTCCTTCTACACCGGCCACCACCGCGACGCGCTCGCCTACGCCGAAGACGGCCTCCGCCACGCCGGCACCGGCCCACACCGCATCCGCCTCACCGTCAACGGACAGGCGCGGGCACTCGCCCACCTCGGCGACCGGGCCGGCGTCGACCAGGCCGTCGGCCAGGCATTCGACCTGCTGGCCCAGCACCCGTCGGACGGGAAGGTCAGCACCAGCCTCACCCTCGGCCCGTACTGCCCCACCCGGGCCGCGGCCAACGCGGCGACCGCCTACCTGGCCCTCGGCCAGACCACCGACGTCGCCGGGCACCTGACCACCGCCATCGCCGCCTTCGACACCGCCCAGCTACGCGGCCCGCAAGCACTCAGCCGCCTCGACCTGGCCACCGCCCACCTTTACGCCGGCGACCCCGACCAGGCAGCCGAACTGGCGTTGCAGGCGCTCGCCCTCACCGCCGAGCACCGCTTCGAATCCGTCCACCAACGCACCCACCAGTTCCTCACCGCCGCCCACCCCCTGCGCCACCACCGACGGATACAGGACGTCGCGGACCTGCTCGCCAACCGCGCACACCCCCACACACCGCCACCGGCGGGCCTACGATCGCCGACATGAGCAGCCGGGAACTGACCAGCCTGCGGCAGCGGTGGACCGCCTACCATGACCTGCCCACCCTCACCGAGCACTGGTACTGGCGTCCCGGCTGGCACGCCGGCCGCCACTTCTACACCTGGCACCTCACCTTCCAACAGCAGCCCGCGCTCCACCACCACGTCACCGACCTTCAACAGCAACTAGCCCTGCTGCCGGGGTTGGACCTGGTGCCGCTCGACGGCCTGCACCTGACCACCCAGGGCATCGGCTTCACCGACGAGGTACCCGACAACGACATCCACGCGATCGTCGCCGAAGCCCGCCAGCGGTGCGCAGCCCTGCCACCGCTGGAGCTGGCCCTCGGACCCGTGGACCCTGACGCCGAAGGCATCGGCCTGCTCGTTCAACCCTGGAACCCCGTCGAGCAGGTCCGCACCACCATCAGGGCCGCGATCGCCGCAGTGTGGCCCACCGTTCCCGAACCAGCCGACGGGTTCCGGCCCCACGTCACCATCGCCTACAGCGGCGCGCCCACGCCCACCGCGCCGATCCGCGCCCGTCTGGCTGAACTGCGGCACCTACCCCCCGTGACGGCGACGATCAGCGAGGTCTCACTGATCGCACTACGCCGGGAAGACCGCACCTACCGATGGTCGACCGTGGCGACCGCGCCCCTGAACGGATGACGCCAGCCGGTCAGGACGTGATGCCAGTGAGACGGGCGACGGCGTTGTTCGCCGCGAGCCAGCCCGACACGTTCCCGCAGTCGTAGTAGTCGCCGGAGGCGGGCGAGACGAGGATGTCGTGGTCGGCGGCGTAGGCGTTGATCACGTCTGTCGTCTGAAACTCGCCCGTCTCCTGGTCCGGCCGCAGGGCCCGGAAGTACGGGGCGATGGCGCCGGGAAGCAGGTACCGGCTGATGTTTACGAACGCCGTCGGCTCACCCCAGTCCTGCGGCTTCTCGACCATCCCGGAGTAGAGACGGGTACCGGCACCGCCCTCGCGGGTGGACACCACCCCGTAGAGCCTCGCGCGGCTGCCCTCGACCACGGCGGCGGCCAACGCCGCCGAGCTGCCCGCCGCAGCGCGGCGGGACACGAGGTCGGCAAGGTCGCTGCCACCGTCACCGCGCAGGAGAAGGTCGTCACCGGTCACCAGGAGGAAGTCGTCATCCCCGATGAAGTCGACGGCGATCATGGCAGGCACCGCCGTGCCGTAGCGGCCATCACGCCTCTGCACCAGAAACGTGATGTCCGCGATGCCTGGCAGACCAGCAGCGGGCACCCACTTGTCGGTCCAACCCCGGTCACGGAAGTACGCCTCCGTGGCCGGATCGGGACTGAAGTAGTGGCGCACCTGCTCGCCTGCCTGACCGGCAGCGGCGACGATGGCGATCTCGGTGACCCCTGCACGGACGCAGTCCTCGACGGCGTACTGCACGGCAGGCTTGGTCAGAACCGGCAGCATGCACTTGTTCACGGTCTTCGCGACCGGGAAGAACCGGGAACCGAAACCGGCAACAGCGATAACCGCTTTCGTGACCACGATTCACCTTCCTCCCCTGCGCCCACCGTGACTGACCGCGCCAGTTTACAAACCCCACAACCAGCTGCTGGCACATTACGCCGCGCCGCGATTACGTTAAAGAGGCGAACATTCAAACCAACGGGAGAGACAAGTCCGTGCGGGTGATCTGGGTGAACGGCGCGTTCGGCGCAGGAAGACGACACTGGCGCAGCAGCTGATCGCGGACGATCCCCAGCTGCTGCTCTTCGACGCCGAACTTCCTGGTTTCATGCTCCGAGAAATCGTGCCGCTACCGCCCAGCGGGGACTTCCAGGACCTGCGGGTATGGCGACGCAGCGTCGTGGACACGGCGGTCGCACTCGCGCAGGAGTACCAGCGACACTGGTCGTCCCGATGACCGTCGTCGTATGGACCTACCTCGACGAAATCCTCGCCGGACTGCACACCCACGGCATGAACGCCGCGCACTACTTCATCACCGTTCCCACCGACATCATCCGGAGGCGGATCGAGGCGCAGTCTCTCTGGCCGAAGGACCCAGCCCGGGACGCGCAGGTCCGTGCGTGGCGGCTGGCTCAGGTGGATCGGTGCGTCCAGGCGGCTCAGTCCTTACCGGCCGGCACCATCACCCTCGACGGAACGCTGCCCGTGGAGCAACTAGCGGCGACGGTGACAGGCGCAGCCCGTGGCTGAAGCGCAGGGGCTCCATCCGCGCAAGGGGCCGTCCCACGGAGTTGCCGAACCCCCTGCCATGAACTAGGTCCTCGCTCGGGCTACGTCTCGGTGTCGCCTCGTTGGTCGAACCGCAGTTGTGGCACGTCGTGCAGGTCAGGGTTCGGCAGTCGGCTCATCGTCGGCGAGCTGATCTCGATGATGAGCATCTCGGTGAGGAACTGGACCGTGGCATCCAACAGGTGACTGGTGTGGGCCGTCGCGCTGTGTTCCTTCAGTCCGACCGTGATGTGGATGTGGGGTGTGATCGTCTGGGTGGTCTCGTCCCAGGCGATGGTGCCGCCGCCGAGCGCCTCGACGTTGGTCAGGTCGACGTGGGACCAGACCGGGGCGTCGGGGTTCTCGAGCCGCTGGCAGGTGCCGACGATCTTCGCGGTGCTGAGGCCGGCGATGAAGACGGGGATGTAGCCCTGCTTGATGCCGTGAGTTCGGCAGGTGTCGGTGAGGGCGGTGAAGAAGTCGTCGCCGTGGTCGAAGACGACGCCGATCGTGCGGCCTGGGGTGAGTTCGTGGCTACGCATTCGTGGTGCTCGTCTCCGGCTGGTCGTTGTTGTTCATGGCGGTGGGCCAGGGCCAGGCGGTGTGTGCGGTGAGGCCGCCTGCGGTGGTTACCGCTATCGCGATGTCCTGTGGCTTCGCTTCGCCGTGGAGGAGGGCGCGTAGCAGGATGCGGGCCTTGTAGGGGTGCAGCCAGCCGGCGGGGATGAGGCCGCGTGCGATGAGGTCCTGCTCGGAGCCGGGGAAACCGTAGGTGTGGGTGAGGGTCGACCCGGCGGGGGCGCGGGAGGTGAGGACGACGGGGATTCGTTCCGCGAGGGTGGTGAGGGTGTCGACGAGGGATTCGGGAACGTGGCCGACGCCGAATCCGGCGACGACAAGGCCGTCGACGCGGGTGCCGACGGCGGCGAGGAGGGCGGGGTCGTCATCGAAGGTGACCGTGTGCAGGCCGACGGTCGCCTGTCGGGCGGGGTTCGGCACGGGCACGGTCAGCCGGTAGGGCACCCGGTTCAGCATCCGCACGGCGCCTTCCAGGACGTAGCCGAGGGGGCCGGTGTCCGGTGAGCGGAAGGTGGCTGCGCTGGTGGAGTGGGTTTTGGTGACCCAACGGGCGGCGTGGATCTCGTCGGCGAGGACGACGATGCAGCCCTGGCCTCGCGCCTGCGGGGAGGTGGCGGTGTGGATGGCCGCGAGGATGTTGGCGGGCCCGTCGGCGCCGGCGAGGGTGGGGTTGCGCATCGCGCCGGTGACCACGAGGGGTTCGGGCCGGTGGTGGAGCAGGTCGAGCAGGTAGGCGGCTTCCTCGATCGTGTCGGTGCCCTGGGTGACCACGACGCCGGTCGCACCTGCGGCCAGCGCATCGGCTGCTGCGGCGGAGAGTTCGGTGACGTCAGCGAAGGTGAGGGAGGCGCCGGGGCGGCGCCGGAACTCCACCACGTCGATGTCGATCCCGGTCGCGGCAAGGCCGGGTACGGCGTCAACGAGTTGCTGGGCGGACAGGGTGGGGCTCACCGCGTCGCCGGTGCTGCTGGTCATGGCGATGGTGCCGCCGAGGCCGAACACCACCACACGTGGCGCAGACGTAGTCGGGTTCGAGGACACCGGAGTCCTTCCAGGGGCATACGGCGGTGGTGGTGTCGGGAGCCTATTACGGGAGGGAGCCGACGAAGCGACACGCCCGATCGACACCGTCGAGGGACAGCAGGCGGCTGCGCGGCTCGGCTATCCCGGCCAGCCCGTAGTCACCGAGTTCGGCGCACCGGTTCCGCAGTGTGCTCCAGTCGAGGTCCAGGTAGTCGGCGAGGGCATGCAGCCTCGAACCGGCCGTGTCGGCGGCGACCAGGGAACGAGCTCGTGCGTGCCCGACGGCGTCGTGGTACTCGGCCAGCGCGGCGCGCTGGCCGGTGACGTCGACGTGCCACACGCCGTCGGCGCGGATCCACGTCGCGACGATCGCGCGCTGCCGGGTGAGAACGAGGCCGGGCAGCGCGCTGTACTCGGGTTCGTCGGTGACCGCGACGTCGATGCCGAAGGACTCCATCAACGCGACCGCCAGCAGCAGGAGAACCCGCTCCGACTGCGTCGTCGCGTCCACCGCCGCCCGCGGGACGCAGAACAGCCTCGTCGCCTGCTGCGAACTGCTGTTGAACCGCGCCGCGGTCACGGCCAGATAGCGCAACTTGTGCCCGAACAGCAGCCAGGTACTGGCCTCCTCACCAGTCTGCTCCCGGGTCCAGAAAGTGGGCACCTCGGTCAGGTCGGCTGACTGACGGTTGATGTGGTCGGCGCAGAACGCCGAACCGAGCCACAGCCTTGATACGGGCTCCAACTCTTGGACGATGTCGCCACTGACAGCGGACCGGGTCAGACGGCTGTACTCCGCTGTGGCAGCTCGCGAGGCGTCGAGGCGAGCGTCGTCGAGCAGCAGCGACTGGTCCAGATTCGCCACGGCCCACAACACCGCCGCGGTGATCTCGTCCAGTTGGTACGCGCGAGGGATGAGCAGGCGGACATCATCGCCGATGCCGACCATCCGCCGGGACGCCTGGCGGGAGTCCAAGGCGAACACTCCCTCGCCTTTGGCCGTGGAAACTCGTCCGGCGACGAGTCGACGCTGCAGCGGCCACCGCCACTGCCGGCCGGCATCGGCCCTGGGGATCATGGTGACGATCCGCCCGTCATCGACCGCCGGATACACCTCGACCGCCACAGGGGCGCTGGGGAAGTACCGCCCACCTGGCGCGGCGAGGGTGTGATCCGTCCTAGCGTCATGCGGGCCCTGCTCGAGCAGGGACACGATCGTCGATGCGAGATCGTCGCCGGATTGTGCAGTGGGTGCGGGCGGTCGGCGAACCGATACAAGACTGGGGTTGGTCTCGTTCGGCTCCAAGGCCCTCACCGCGGCGGTGCCCCACCGGGCGCATAGTGCCGCTTCGGCCCGCTCGGACTGATAACGCTGCTGCAGTCGGCGGTAGGCGTCGTAGCCGCCGAGGAGTCCGCCGTCGGCGTCGAAGAGCGTGTCGCACTGCTGCCAGAAGACCCGGTCGACCACCTGCCGGCCGGCCTCCACATTCGCCACCGTGCTGCGAGTGCTGCACACCCGCTGCGCGACATCTCTCTGCAGCAGGCCGCGCCCCTTGCGCAGCTCGCGAAGCTTCCTGCCAAGGGCATGCTTCGCATCCTGAAGCTGTTGCGGATCGATCATGAGAGTGGCCTCTTCACCGTGCACTGTTCGCGTACACGACTGCTCCGTCAACAATGGTCGGCACGACCGGGACTGACATTAGCCCGGATCGAACTAGTGTGTCGCCGGGTCAACGGAGCGTCGATCGCGGTATTCAGGAAAGCCTTTCGAGCACGACGGTGCCCGAGGTCGGCGAAGGGATCACCGACTGGGTCTAGGCGGCTGAAGCAGTGGACGGGGATGTCACCGCGGCCCGGTTCGGGTGGTGTACAGGAACTCGTCGCGCAGTGCTGCGTCGGAGCGGAGTGTGCCGAGCAGTGCGGTGGTGATCGTCCCGGTGCCCCGCGCTTGTGCGCCGCGCACGGTCATGCACAGGTGTTCGGCGCGGACGAGAACTCCGGCACCGGATGGGGCGAGGTGTTCGACGAGGTAGGCGGCGATCTGCTGGGTCAGGCGTTCCTGGACTTGGGGTCGCTTGGCTGTGTGCTCGACGAGGCGGGCCAGCTTGGACAGGCCGACGATCGTGTCGGTGGGTTGGTAGGCGACGTCGGCGGTGCCGTGGAACGGCAGCATGTGGTGTTCGCAGAGGCTGTGGAAGGGGATCGCCCTGATGGTGACGAGGCGGTCGTAGGCGGTGTCGTTGGGGAAGGTGGTCAGGGTGAACGGGCGCGGGCTGAGGAGTTCGGCGTAGGCGGCGACCATCCGGGTCGGAGTGTTGGCGGTGCCCGGTGCATCGGTGTCCACCCCGAGTGCCTTGAGGAGCTGTTCGGCGGCATCGCGGGCGGATTCGAGGTCCATCGCGGGGAGGGTGCCGGGGTGACTGGTCATGAGTGGGTGTCCTTGTCAACCGGTGGTAGGAGGTGTGGTTTGCCTTCCACGGCGTCGCGGAGGAACGACAGCTTGGAGTAGTAGCCGTGCTGGGCGGGCAGGGAGTGCTCGGTGAGGATGCCGCCGACCCACTCGGTGATGTTCTCGACTTCGGTGAAGACGGCGGGCTCGTCCAGGGGTAGCACGCTGCGGCTGCGCAGGTATTCGACCTCGACTTGGACGAGGGTTTCGGTCGGGTCGACGTGCAGGGCACAGCGGTCGACGAAAATGCCGTAGTGGTGCCCGGTGCGCAGCGACTCGAAGTTGATGTCGTAGCGCATGCGGCGGAAGGAGGGCATGGGTCGGGCGGACAGCCCGAGGGTGTCGCGCACATAGCGGTTGAGGGGTTCGGTGATGGTGACGTCGATGTCGACGTGTTCGTGTCGGACCAGGGCATCGGCGTCGTAGTTCTTACGTTTAACCTGGTAGATGCCGGGCCGTGTGTGGAGAAAAGAGACGTAGCCCCGCTGAGGGCCTGGTCCGTGGACCTCGAAGAGGATATTGCTGAAGTCCCACATCTCGAGGGGGTCGCGGAAGCGGGGTGCCATGTCGGGGAGCGCGCCGGTGGCGACGCGGTCGTGCAGGTCAACGGCGAGGGGCCACAGCGGCGTGCCGGACGGGAGCGTGAACTTGGTTTCGATCTCCTTGCCCGTGTGGGCCTTGGTAAGTGAACAGTCGAGGCTGTTGAGCTGAGGGGCGTGCTCGCTGTGGCGGGTGACGGCGTCCGGTATCCAGCCGATGGGATCGCTCGGGTCGCCGGTGGGTGCGGCCGAGGTGCGTAGAAAGCACGCCGCGTCGGCCCGCAGGTGGACGCGGCTGTAGGTGTGCCAGCCGTCGGGGTGGCCGGTGGCGCAGAACAACGGGGCGTGTCGAGTCGGGTAGCGCTCGCCAATCAGGTACAGCGCGTCCGTTGCTGCGGGGCCCGGGCGGAGGCCGTCGAGCAGGGCACCGGCTGGGATCTGCTGGGCGTGCTGGCGGGATCCGTCGTGAGTTCGGGTGAGCACCGACAGGGGATGGTGGCTTTTGAAGTCGGCGATGATGGTGTGTGGGGTCTGGGGCTGCGCCGGTGTGGGCACGGTGACGATGGTGATCGGCTCGTCCGGCCGCAGTGGCCGGGGCCGGTAAAGCAGGTCGGCGTCCGCGATGAGCAGCAACGCCTGGCCGGTGTCGAGTGCGGTCACCGCGTCTCACCCGCCCGCATAGTTCGTTGGGGCGTGTTGTGGAGGGCTGGCGGTGTACCGCCGGTAGGGTGCCACGGACGCCTTACGCCCGGACCTGAACATCGAGGCGAGGTGCGGGCGTCATTGGCCTTCATCGGGGATGGGTGATCGTGACCGCGAAGCCGACTATCGCCGCGTTGGCGGTCGTTCCCACCGCCTCGGGCGAGGTGGTGTTCGTGCGGCAGCAGCGTGGCCCGTACGCGGGGTGGTTGCTGCTGCCGGGCGGCAAAGTCGAGTTCGGCGAGTCCGCACAGGACGCGGCCAGCCGGGAGACGGTGGAGGAGGCCGGCTTCGAGGTCGGCGAGCTGACGCCGACGGGGGTGTACGAGATCCGCGCCGAAGACGGCTCGTACCACTTCGTGATGTTCGCGTTCCGCGCTGGCACCGCGACGCGGGTGGCGGCCGGTGGGCACCACGTCGATGGTGTCGTCCAGGCGTCCGTGGACGAGGTGCAGCCGCACCCGACGGTGATGCGGATCCTCAACGACGCCGGCGTCGGCCGTTACGCGGCGCGGGACATCGAGGAAGGGCTGCGCCGCGACGGGATCCTGATGTGCGGACACCTGACCACCGCTGCGGGTGCCCTGGTCTGAAGGGCTCACCGGCCGGCCCCTGCCGGATCCGGGTCCCACTGGACACCACCGCCGAGGATGCCGTCCTCGGCTACGGTGCACCGCACCCGCCGATGCGTGCCGTACCGGTCGATGATTGCCGCGACGAGTCGTTCGGCGAGGTGCTCGCAGCTCTGGGCACCGAAGTTCAGCGGCCCGTCCGGCGGGTCGGGCGGATCAGCGAACGAGGCCAGGACGGTGGCGAGCCAGCGGGCGACGGCGTTGATCTCCAGCTCGCGGTCGCCGTGCTGCACGGAGATCTCGACGGATGCGACGAACAGGTGTCGGTGGGACGCGGTGAGGTAGGTGTCGGGTGGGCCGGCGTCGGGCCACCGATGTACGCCTTCGACCTGCGCGGTGACGTGGATGTGGCGGGTCAGCGCCATGCCGCCTCCTGTTCGGTCGGCGTCTCGGCGGGCAGGGGGGTGAGGCCGGCCGCTTGGCGTAGCAGGGTGACGTGCCGGTGGGCGGCGGCGAGCCGTGCCGGGTCGAGGGCGTGGTCGTGCAGGTTCGGCTTGTCCGGGGCCTGACGCTCGGCCCGGCCGGTGTCGGCGTCGGCGGGCAGGTCGTGGGCGGCGTACCAGAAGGCAAATGACGAGTCGTTGCCGGTGATGAAAGCGTCGTAGCCGCGGTCGTGGTGCTGGCGTAGTTCCCAGATCAGGGACCGGTCGCCGCCGAGCAGGTGCACCGGTAGTGGTGGGGTGCCGCTGTCGGTGAGGGCGGCCAGGCAGTCGAGGCGGGCCTCGGCGACTGGGCCGGCGAAGCAGCGCGGTACCGACAGTTTGCTCAGTCCGATCATGCCGACGCCGGGCAGTGCGGCGAGTTGGGCGTGGCAGTCGAGCCACTCGCGGCGGCTACGCCCCTGGGGCACGGCCATGTACGTGAACTGGCCGGGTTCGGCCAAGTCGGCGGCTTGGGTGAGGAACCGGCGGGTGGCTGCGACGGTGGCGGGGCCGTCGTAGAGGACGTCGTGGCAGATGACGACGGCCGGGTTGATCAGGTGCGCCGCGCCGAGGACGGATTCGGCGGACATGCCCTGGCCGGTGCTGTCTTCCAGTTCGTAGGCGCTGTTGTCGAGCACGACCCGGACTCCGGCACGGGAGCGTGCGGCGAAGTGGGCGGCTTGGGCAGGTTGGGTGAGTACGAGATGGGTCAGCGCCATGTCGATGCTGCCGGCGGTGGACAGGCTGGCGAGGTGTGGGGTGCTGGCGATGACCGCGATGTCGATCATGATCGTTTCTCCTCGTCCGGGTGGTGGCTGCCGGCGTAGCGGCAGTCGCGGCGTAGGAAGCAGGCGGTACAGGCGGGCGTTGCGGCGGTGCAGGTGGTTCGGCCCACGAGCAGGAACACGAAGTGGGCCAGCGCGACGTCGGCGCTGTGGGTGAGGAGCTGGCCGATCACGGCGTCGCGGACGGTGGGGGTGAGTTTGCCGGCGTGGGTGGCCAGGCCGAGCCGGTCGGCGACGCGGAACAGGTGCACGTCGACCGGCATGGTCGTGGTGGTACGGGCGGAGAACACGAGCACACAGGCGGCGGTCTTGTGCGCCACGCCGGGCAGGCTTTCGAGGTAGGCGAGCGCTTCGGCGGGCGGTCCGTGCATGATGCGCTGCTCGAACCGGGAGAGGCCGCCGTCGGCGATCATCGCGGCGAGGGCGCTCAGCCGGTCCGCCTTGTACGGCCCGGCGGAGCGGATGGCCACGCGCAGCGTCTCGCGGTCGAGGGCGGCCAGGCTCTGCGGCGTCAGGCCGCCGCAGAGCTGGTCGAGGGTGGGGTAGACGCGGCGGACGATCTCGCCGGTGCGGTTCTGCGACAACACGGTGACGACCAATGCCTCGAACGGCGGCGCCCACATGACGATCACCCCGGCGTACCGGTCCTGCAACTGGCCCCAGACAGGGTGGGTGCCGAGATTGAGGTCGGCGACCTGGACCGGGAACATCCGACGCAGCAGATCCGGCAACTCGTCGTGCGGGTGGCTGGCAGTGATGTGCAGGCCGCTGTCGCCTTCGCGAACGGTGACGACGATCGGCTCGCCGCCCAGATGCAATACCCGGCGGTAGCCGCCGGCCGGGTCGGCCTGCCAGGCCAGGGCGGGAATCTGGATGTCCATGGTGGCGTCCAGGTCCGGTGGCGTGGCGAACGGCAGGTCGAACTCGACGGTGGCGTTCATCGCGAGATCGTCGCGGAGGCGTGGTCGGCGATGGCCTGCCCGGCGATCAGCCCGCTCAGCGCGGCGGCGGAGAGGCTGGCGGTGTAACCGGCGGCGTTGCCCACCACGTGCAGGCCGGTGATGTCGCGGCTGCGC
This sequence comes from Micromonospora sp. S-DT3-3-22, assembly GCF_015354745.1. Taxonomy (NCBI): domain Bacteria; kingdom Bacillati; phylum Actinomycetota; class Actinomycetes; order Micromonosporales; family Micromonosporaceae; genus Micromonospora; species Micromonospora sp. S-DT3-3-22. The sequence goes on along the minus strand of NZ_JACGMO010000108.1, from coordinate 9,979 downwards.
CAGGTGTCGGGGTCGATGGGGACGCGGTAGTTGTAGTACTTGATCTCCGGCGCGTACAGCACGGTGTCCGGGGCGAGCACCGGCGGCAGCGCGGCCCCGAGGGCGGTGATGTAGCTGGCGAAGGCGTCGGCCAACGGCCGGGGCAGTACCGCCCGCAGGTCGCCGGGGCGGGTCTTCGGGTTCGACGCGGTCACGCCGAGCGGCTGCCCGCTGGCCGCGTCGGGCAGGAACGCGGCGAGGGGTTGCCGGACCGGGTAGCCGCCGGTGGCGGCGGTGATGGCGCGGGCGGTGTCCCGGACGTACCCCTTCGGGTCGGGCGTGAACGCCTCGGTGACGGTGGCCAGGATCGCCAGGTTCGACAGGCCACTGCGCTGGTGCAGGAACGAGTGGCCGTTGACGCCGCGGATGTTCAGGGGGCGGTGGAATTCGTTGACGATGTAGCCGTGCCCGTTGACGCAGAAGCTGCGCACGTCGATCCCGCCGGGACTGGTGTGGTGGGCCTTGAAGTCGTAGAACTGGGCGATCAGCGGGTCCAGCGCGGCGGCCGAGGTCTCCAGCCGGATGCCGATGTCCGCCGGACCGGTCTCCAGCCTGACGCCGGCGGCGGTGAGCTGCTGCTCCAACCACGGGGTGCCGACCATGCCCACTGCGGCGACGACCACCTCGGCGTCGATGGTGAGCGGTCCGGAACGGTCCCGGCCGACGACTCCCCGGACGCGGCCGTCGCCGATGCGCAGCTTCGTGGCGTCGACGCCGGCAAGAAGGCGTACGCCGCGGTCCTGAAGTTCGGCGCTGAACCGGCGGCCGAACTCGCGGATGCCGTCGGAACCCACGTGCAGCAGCGGGTACGACTCACCCCGCAGCCGGCTCTCGTGCCCGGCCAGCGCGGACAGCTCCGGCACCGGCGCGTAGTCGACGGTGTCGCTGACGTTGCGGCGGACCGCCGCAGCGATGACGTCGAGCTGCTCCGCCTGGACCTCGGTGAACAGGCGTTGGGAGTGCGTGCCGCGGACCGCCGACAGGGTGATCTTCCCGTCGGAGAACGATCCGGCTCCGCCCTCGCCTTCCAGGACGGGGCAGGTGCGGCACTCGCAGCCGGGGCCCGGCGGGCAGACCCGCCCCGCCATCGTCCGGCCCCGCTCGGCGATCACGACATCGGTCACCCCGGCGCGGAGCAGAGCGTCGGCGGCGAACAGGCCCGCCGGGCCGGAACCGAGAATCAGGGCGGTGCAGCGCAGGCTTCTCATGCGGCATTCCTCGTCGACGTGGGGGCGGACAACCGGTCCTCGATCGCCGCCAACGCGGCGGCCAGGACGTCGGATGCGGACTGCTGGGCATCAAGAACGACGACATCGGCGTGCTGGTCACGCAACAGGCGCAGGCAGGTGCGATAGGCATCAGGTAAGCGGCCGGTGAACTCCGGCGTCTCCCACCGGCTGTCCGGCGCCCGGCTGACACGGGCCGCCGCCACCGGCACCGGGACGTCGAGGTACAGGTACATATCCGGCATCGGTACACCGGCGGCGCAGGCGGCGTAGAAGGCAGGGTCGATGCCGTCGGCGTGGTGGTACGCCAGCCCGGACAGGTAGTACCGGTCGGCGATCACAACACGCGCCTCGCGCAGCAGAGCCCGCAACGTGGGCTGCTGGTGGTGCCGGTCGGCGGCCGACAGCAACGCCAGCGCTAGCGGGCACGCCGGCTCCTCGACCGCGAGGCCTCGCAGCAGCCTCCCGATCGGCGCACCAGTGGGCTCCTTGTGCCGCCCCACAGCGACACCCTGCCGAGTCAACGCCTGGCACAGGCTCTCGACGAGGGTCGTCTTGCCGCTGTGGTCGATGCCCTCCACCGCTATGAACAGCCCCACCGTCAGCTCCCTACCTCGACGACGGCCCGCCGCATCGCGGCGACCCGCGTCTCCAGCACCTGCCGGTTGGGCTGCAGCAGCGCCGCCGGCCCGAAGTCCTCCACCACCAGGGACGCGACCGCGCACGCGTACCGAGCTGCGGTCATCAACTCGTCGCCTTCGACCATGCACGCCGCCAACGCCCCGGCGAACGCCTCGCCCGCGCCGGTGGGATCCACGGCCGGGCGAGGAAACGTCGGGACCCGATGGATAGCCTTGCCGGCCACGACGTAGCAGCCCTGATCCGCGTCGGTCACCACCACAGACCGCTTCGATCCGCCGACCGATCGGGTCAGCCACGCCAACGCGTCCACCAGCCGTCCAACATCGGCAAGCGCCATGGCTTCCGGCACCGAGCACACGAACACGTCGCAGGCGTCGAGCATCCGCCGCACCGATCGGCGGTCGGCGACGATCCGGGCCAGGAACGTACCGGCGCTGATCCGGGCCTGCCCGGTGCCGGCCATCGCGCGCAACGCGGTCGCGTATCGCAGCTGGGCGACTGGGTCACCCAGGGCGCACAGGTGGAATCCGGCGGCGGTCAGGTACCGCGGCGGCACCTGTCCGGGGTGCAGGTGACGTTCGTCGCCGGCATCGTCGGTGCGGTAGGTGGCCTGGCCATGCTGGTCGTAGCTGATGTCGAAGGTGAGGTGTCTGCCAGGCAGGGTGACCAAACCGGCACCGTCGACCGCAGGCCGCCACGGCCGGCCAGCCGTCAGCGGGTGGTCGCTGCAGAGCCCCACGAGGCCGACGGTGGTGCGGGTCGCCGCCGCCAGCGCCGCGTACAGCCCACCACCACCGAGAACCTGCACCCCGCAGCGCTGCGGGGTGCTGATCCGGTCCACGGAGACACCGCCGACCACCACCAACCTGGGTGCGACAAGGTCAGCGTCCACGAGCGTCCTCCCACAGCAGGACATGCAGCCGACCCGTCAAATTCCAACCACGCCGCAGCGTCTCGTCCGCCAGCGCGCGAAGGTCCGCCACGAGCAGCCCGGAACGGGTGCCCTCCGGCATCACCCACACCGGCGCCAACCCGTACCGCTCAACGAGACCAGCGATCTCGTCAAAGTCCCCCGGCCCGGACACCACGAACTTGAACACCGCACGTCCCGTCGCCACGAACGCGGCCAACGCCTCGCCGTTGACAGGCCGGTCACCGGTGGCGGCGAACGACAGCAGCTTCGGTGAGACGTTGAACCGTGCCACCACCGTGGTCAACGCTGGGCTCGGAGCGATCGTGCCGTTGGTCTCGATCTCCACCTGACGCCCAGCCGCTGCCAGCCGGTCTGCCAAGGCGGTCAGATTCTCCTGTTGCAGCAGTGGCTCCCCACCCGTGATCACCACCAACCGTGGCGACGAGGCGAGGACCTGCGCCGCGACAGCGTCAACCGACGTGACGACGGTGTGTTCGCGCAGGTCGTAGCGGCGGGTGTCCCACGTGTAGGGGGTGTCGCAGCCGGGACATCGCAGATTGCACCGGGAAAGGCGGACGAACATCGCCTGCTGCCCGGCAGAGGGGCCTTCGCCCTGGAACGTCGGGCCGAACACCTCCGCCACCAGCAGCCGCCCGTCTGACACCAGCGGGGGCAGCGAGGTGGTCACGTCAGGTCCAGGACGTACTCGGCCCAGCTGCTGGGAGTCTCGGACACCCGAACCACCGCCAGCCGGCCACCCAGAGATTCAGCCAGATGCTCCTTGAACCACTGCGCGAGATGGCACGCCAGCCGCTCACTGGTGGGCTCGACATCCACCAGGACATCGTTGAGGTGCCGGTGATCAAGGTGATCGCGGAGATAGTGGCTGAACGGGGCCAGGTCACCGAAGTCGGTCACGAAGCCCGGCCCGGCGAGCGAGTCGCCTTCCAGCACCACCTCGACGGTGTAGGTGTACCCGTGCAACCGACCGCACTTGTGTCCCTCGGGCAGGCCCGACAGACGATGCGACGCGTCGAATGAGAACCGCTTCCCGATGCGCCACACGCCGATCACCGGCCAGCCGTGGCAACAGACGCCGACCCCGGACGCCGCCCATCGAGCCTGGCCACGGCCAACTCGGCGACCGCCGCGCCGACATCCTGCGGCGACATGCCATTGACATCCAGCGGCATCCAGCCGTACTGGAGAGTCCACGCGTCGAGGACCTCAGCCAAGCGACGCTGGTAGCCGACGAATGCCTCCCGGGTCAACGCCACATTGCCCTCAGTGTTGCCCGCCTCGCTGATGCCGAAGGTCGTCTTACGATCCGCCGCCGTCACCGGATCGAGGTCGAGACGGACGACAAGATCCGGTTGCGGCAGCCCATCGAACACCGCGGCCGCCGCCCGAAGGTCGACGTTTGGACGCATCGCCAGCTTCGCCAGGAACTTGTATGTCCAGGTGTCCGTCACTACCACCTGCCCTGCTTCCAGCAGAGGCCGGACCGCACAGTGCGCCGCGGCCGAGTACCAGGCCGCTTGCAAGTACACCCAGTGCATGTCACCCAACTCGAGGTATGGGTCGTCCGCCGGGTGCTTCCAGATCAACGCCCGCAACTCACCGGCATGACGGCGCACGTAGGCCGAGCCGAACCGCGTGATCTTCTTGTCGAACACGACGGCCGAAATCCCACGGCCGCCCAACGCCTCGACAACAGGACCAACGGCGGTTGTCTTGCCAGCCCCATCGATTCCCTCAAGGCACACGAACAGCCCGCAGGATCCGACGGCCCCTCCGCCGGTAGATGCGTGAACCAAGCCCATGACCCACGGCCCCTTCGTTCAAGGAGATTTCGCCCCAGCTTTCGATGCGGGTTGGCGCGCGCCGTCGCGAGCACCGTCCGTCGGATGCACGCTGCGGCCGGACGCGCCTCCTGAGGCCACTGGCACCTCCTACTGGCGCTGCCACCCACGACGCCCTATGCCAAACCCAGTAGAAGCTGAATGCCGTATGTCGAACACCCTCGACACGGACCTTCGACACGGCCCGACGTGTCAGGTCCGACGAGCTCGGCACATCGAGCAGATGCCGGACCGATGGCTGCGGCGGTGCGGTTTAGCCAACTGTCGGCTACGCCTGGAACTGACCACGCGGATCCGGCTGAACCGGGACCACCTCCTGAAGCATCGCAGCGCGTTCTGCCGGCCGAGGCGGGCGCGACCATCGCTCGCCCAAACCGGATTGGTCAGCCGTCGGCGGGCCGAACGAATGTCCCCCAGCAGCCTGGAACGTACGCGGTCACCGCACTATGAGGTCAATCCACGTGACATCCGCCAAGCGTGCGGGGACACTCTGATGCGTGACCGCCCGCTCTGCGAAGCCCTTTCCGCCGCTGTCAATAAGACTTCAGCGACAGCAGCGGCGCAGCATGGACCGCGCCAAGCAAAAAGTCCAAAGACTCAGACTGGACCCCGCCAGCTTGACCCGTGCTTACAGCCAACGTGGCCCGGAGCTTTGGGCTCCGCTGCTCATGGGCCGGGTGGAACGCCGCCGGAACCACGCTCAGCGTAGGCACGAGCGCCTCTCCTCCTCCGCATGGTCCGCGCTTCTTCATGTTCCCGCCATCGACGGTGCAGCGGCAGCTCTGAGCGCTTCGTGGTCGCTGAGTCCAGACCTACAGGGACGCCGCCGGTGGATCGACCAAATTCAGTGGGGAGCCGATGGGATCGCCGAGGCCTGCCGGCATCTTCGGACAGGAAACCTGATCGCTGCAACCGCCATCACACGTCACCAACTCGAAAGATGGACGATCAACGTCGCGCACCACCACGGGATCGAGCCTCAAGACGGAGAAGCAACGGCGAAGTTCTTTACCAGGGTCTGGTCGGTATACGACGATAACCACCCCGACGCTGGCCGACTGTGGGCGGAGCTTTCCGACTTCCTTCACGGGAGAGGTCGAATCCTTCAGTGCCTGGCGAGCGATATCCACTTTGGCGAGCACTCCCGAACGAACGAGCAATTGTCAGCCACGACCGTCGCCGTATGCGAGAGGATCGGGGAGGCGCTGCACCTTATTGCTCACCAAGTATCGGGCTGCGCAGAAGTGCTCGCGAAGCAACGTCACATAACCCGGCTACAACCCCTTTTGCGGACATGTTCCCGGTTAAAGGCTAGCCCCGATTTACCAGACCCGGTGTATACGCTCCTGCAACCGATCGACTATGCGTTCGCCACCTCGACAACCGCGCAGCGCCTAATAAATAGGGGGCAGGCATATCGGGTATGCGTTCGGGATAGATTTGACCCGCACATCTTGTCCGGACGCAACCTAAGGCTTGCTCAGGAGGCTTTGCTCGAGAGGCGCGCCCGGGCGCATCAACGCGCCAGACTGGCCTTCGAATACGAGCTTGAGATGCTGGGCGACGAATTCAACCCTGATAATCTTAACGCTAAGATCTTCCGCTACATGGCTATTGCGGAGTGCTCCGCAATACTGTCAGACTGGTCGACCGGGCCAGAAGCCGAGGCCCTAGCAACTGCTTCCGCAGCCCTATCCGCAGCGTGGCCTCTATGGCTCGAAGACACCGATGTCTCTCTCGCCTGCGTACGGACACTCCTCGAACAGACATGCCGGGCGCGAGCTTGGCGCACGAAGCCCACTCGGGCTCGACGGGTAGAAGGAGCACCAGCATTGTCAAGTCCAGCGCGATGGATCGACGCTGCGGGGTGGGGACGAGCACGGACCATCGGCAAGGCCCTGGGCGAGTTCTCTCACGTCAGCCTGAAAGCCCGATGGGAGGGCGCGCGGGACTTCCTCGTACAACTCTCCACCGAACCCGACGATTTGGTACGTCGTCACACCGCACGCGGACACGTCATCGACCTTGTGGCATACATGCTCGGCCACGAACTTTGCGCGAGGCTCGAAGCCGCCAATCCGGATCTTGCCGACGGATTCCGGCAAACCGTAACGCTCACCGAAGCCGAGGAGCACGACCTAAGTATCGAACGGCACCTGACTCGCGCCTACGGCTTGAATGGCTTCGACTTCGGCCGGCCCGCCTTCGTGTCCCACGATGCGACTAGCGCCGGATAGGGATAATCCTCGGTCGGTCAACGATGTGCAGCCACATCCAACGGTGATGCAGTTCGTCAATGAAGCGGGTGTCGCCCGCAGTCTCAGTCAACGGTGCCACCGCGAAGCACCGCAAGGGCGTCTGCGAAGGAGGCGGTGAGGCTGGCGAGGACCGCTTTGCCTTTGGTTGCTGTGGCGAGGGATGGTTCGCCGATGACTCCGGTGTCGGTGTAGGCGCGCATGCCCAGGACGAGTAGGTCCGGACGCTCCGCACGGTGGTCTGCGGTCCGATAGGTGTCGCGTACGACCTCCGGGCACAGGTGCAGTAGGAGGGAGGTTTCGATCTCCCCTGCGTGCATGTCGTCGTGGCCGCTACTGGCTAGTCCGGCCTCCCGGCGGGCGGTTTCCCAGTCTTCCCGTCTTGGGAACAACGCCATGCGGCGCCCCTCGACGTTGGCTTCCTGCACGACGTTGGCCAGGATGTAGTTTCCGCCATGGCCGTTGACCACGATCAGTCGTTCGACTCCTGACCCGTGCAACGATGCGGCGATGTCGGTGATGATGCTGGCGAGGGTGGATGAGCGGATGCTCACCGAGCCGGGCCAGCCGGTGTGTTCCTGTGAGCAGCTGATGGTCACGGGCGGTAGGAGCATCAGGTCGTAGGCGGTTGCTGCGGCCTTCGCGATGGCGCAGGCGATGATCGTGTCGGTCAGCAGGGGCAGGTGATCGCCGTGCTGCTCGAAACTGCCCACCGGCAGCACCGCGACATCCGCGTGGCGGTTGGCCTCGTCCGTGGTCGTGGCGGTGGTGATCAAGTCCATGATCACAGTTTGACCGTGGAAGCGACGAGGGAGAAGGCGCTGTTGAACTTGACCGCCTCGTCGGACGCCGTGTGTCCGGCAAGCCGGGCATGCAACTGATGCAGCGGGCGCATCGCGCGTGCCGAGTTCGTGGTGGCAGTCAGAGTGAGTGCTTGACTTCCCTCTGCGCTCGCCTCGGTCAGTCGGCCAGCGGTGGCGTAGGCCAGGGCGAGCCAGGCACGTGTCAGTGCCTCGTCCTGACGGTAGTCGGCGGGCCACCCCTCCAGAATTTCCTTCAGCGTCCGCGCTGCCGGACCGACCAGGCCGAGGCGTAGCAGACAGTAACCCTCGTAGGCTCGAAGGTAGGCGAGGGTGCAGTGGCGGCCGATGGTGTCCGGGTCGTCCTCGCCGACCTCTGCCGCACGGTCGACCAGTCGGTGAGCGGCGTTGATCGCCGTCAGTGAGCGGGTCTGATCGCCTTGAAGTGCGTGTCCTTGGGCTTGGCGGATCAGACACAGCGCCCGGTCGCGATCCGTGAGCGGCACGAGGGACTCGGCAGTGGCGGCGAGCGTTGCGGCTTGATCTCCGTCGAGACGATCCGCAGCCTGCTGCGCCTGCCTCATCAACACGTAAGCGGCCATCCGCTTGTCTGCGGCCTTGTGCGCCAGTCCGAGAGCTCGATCGAGCCAGTGCGTCGCGGCCGTGGCGTTCCCGAGGTTGTCGGCGGCCCATGAACCGAACTCCGCCCACCTGGCCTCCACCGCCAGGAGGCGAGGCTTGACGTCTTCGGTCGCGTCGTGCCGGTACCGGCGGATGACAGACGACTCCCGACAGACGATGTCGTAGATCTGCCGAGGCCCGAACATGTTGTGGGAGACCGACAGGAGCCGGAGCATCTCGATCCAGTGCAGGGCCAACACCGGATCCACACCGGCCGGGGCATGTCCCACGCCGGGCGATGCGACCCGGGCGTCAGCACGTGACTCGTGGTCTGCGCCGGTCGAACTCCCACCGGACCCTGGCACCTGCACACGGGCGACCTCACCCCACCGTGCACGTTGCTCGGCCTCGGTCTTCTCCTCGTCATGACGCTGCTTGAGTCGCCGGTACTCGTCGTAGCCGGCAAGCAACTCACCACCGGCGCGCAGCGCTTCATCACAACGCTGCCAGAACACCCGATCCGCCACCTGGCTGCCGCACTCGACCCCGGCAACGGTGCTCCGAGTGCTGTGCACCCGCGCCGCCACATCCGCCTGCGTCACACCCAACGCACGACGACACTCCGCAAGCCTCACACCGAGAGCCCGCTTCACCTCCCGGACCTGCCGCGGATCGATCACGACAACCCGACCCCCACGACGTACGCCGTCAGCACGAAAGACAATTGACGCAGAGCGAAGCCACCGTAACCGAACTCCACCCCGCCAGGCGAGCCTTCACCGTTGCCCATTCACCCCACCAAACAGGCTCACCGACACGAACACGCTCGCGCACCCAACCGGACGCCACCAGACAGGGCCGGACGTGAGGGATGCTCGTCGCACGAGCACCCACCGAGCACCCAACCGACCACAAGGGACAGAAACGCAAAGGGGCCTGACCGCCATTCCGGCAGGTCAGACCCCTCATGATCTTGTGCGCCCGAAGGGACTCGAACCCCTAACCTTCTGATCCGTAGTCAGATGCTCTATCCATTGAGCTACGGGCGCCCGGTGCTCGACCAGTCTACACAACCGGTTTTGCGCGGAGACTCCGGGATTCGAACCCGGGAGGGGCTTTAAGACCCCAACCGCATTAGCAGTGCGGCGCCATAGACCAGACTAGGCGAAGTCTCCTCGGTGACCCTGCGGACCACCGCGGACGAGGATACAGGTCCGCCCCCACCCGGGGCAAAGCGACTATCCCGACGGGCGGCAACCCCTGGTGGGGCCGCGCCGGGGGGTGCCGCCGCACCGCCCGGCGCGGCGTATTCCCGCGTGTGCGAGGTCACGTTCGCCGCTACGCTCCTTTTCCATGCAGGAGCAGCCGCCGAGCGACCCGCCCCGCCGCCCCGCCAGTGACCGGGCGCGTCGCCGCTCGCCGGAGGCGACCTTCACGCCACCGCCCGCACCGCCCCGGCAGCAGCAGCCCTCCGCCGACGACGCGACGCCCCGGCCGAAGCGGGTCCGCCCGACGAAGGCGGCACCGGCCGTGCTGTTCCAACCGCCTGCCGCCGAGTCGCCCGTACCGCGTGGTCGACCAACTTTTTCGGGCCGGTCTGTTCGCACATCAGGGTGTAGCA
>NZ_JACGMO010000107.1:0-27200 GCF_015354745.1 Micromonospora sp. S-DT3-3-22 | reverse complement strand
CGCCCAGGTGGCCCGCGCCGCCGCCGACGCCGCCGGGCGGCCCCTGCCGGTCGGCGGCCAGTTCAACGACCGGTGGTCGCTGCAACCGCGACCCGCCGGCCCGGTGCCGGGCCCGCAGGAGTTGGCCGGGCTCACCGCGACGACCACCTTCGACTGGCCGCAGCGGGCCGCCGCCGAGGCGATGCCGTTGTACGTCGACGCCAGCGGCACCGCTGAGCGGATCCACCTGTCGCTGATGGCCGACACCGCCCTGCTCGCCCCCGCCGACATCCGGGGTTTCCTGTACGCCGTGGAGCAGGTCGCCATGGAACTGGCCCGGGACGACGTCAGCCTGCGCCGGGTGACGGAGATCTTCGACAGCCACCGGCTGTGCGAGGTCCCCGGCCACCCGGACACCCCGTGACCGGCCGCCCGTTCGCGGCCCGGCTGCGGGGCGACCGGTCCTCGTCAGTGCGCGACGACGACCGCCGAGGGTGGTTCCAGGTCGGCGAGCCGGGACGGGCGGACCACGAGGAACAGCACCGCCAGCGCGGCCACCATGCCCCCGGCGACCACCAGCGCCATCGCCACCGCGCCGTTGCCCAGCACCCCCACCATGGGGGCGGCCACCGCGCCGACGCCGAACTGCACCGCGCCGAGCAGGGCCGAGGCGGTGCCGGCGGCCTCACCGTGGCGGGACAGCGCCAGCGCCGGGGCGTTGGGCATCGCCAGCCCGGCCGCTGCCAGCACCACCCACAGCGCCACCAGCAGGGCGGGCAGCCCACCGAACCCGGTCACGGCGAAGGCCAGCAGGGCCAGCCCGGCCAGGGTTCCGACGCTCAGCGAGGTGACCAGGATGCGCTGCGGCGGGTGGCGGCGCAGCAGCCGCACGTTGTACTGGGCCGCCCCGATCAGGCCCACCGCGCCCGCCCCGAACGCCAGGCCGAACTGTTGCTCGTCGAGCCCGTACCCCTCCTGGAGGACGAACGACGAGCCGGCCACGTACGCGAACAGCGCCGCCATGGCCAGCCCGGCGACCACGACCAGCCCCACGAAGGTCCGGTCGCGCAGCAGCGAGCCGTACAGGCTCACGGTCGACCACGCGCCGCCGCGTTGGCGACGCTCGGCGGGCAGGGTCTCGGGCAGGCCGATCACGGCGACCACGACGAGCAGCACCCCGAACACGGCCAGGGTCACGAAGACACCCCGCCAGTCCGTCCAGCGCAGCACGCCGCCGCCGAGGGTGGGGGCGAGGACGGGGGCGGCGCCCATCACCAGCAGCAGCCGGGACAGCAGGGTGGCGAAGGCGGTGCCGCTGAACAGGTCCCGCAGCACCGCCATCGCGACCACCGTGGCGGCGGCGACGCCGAGGCCCTGCACCACCCGCAGCGCGCCGAGGACGGCGATGTGCTGGGCGACGACGCAGAGCGCCGACGCCACGATGTGCAGGGCGAGGCCGGCGATCAGCGGACCCCGGCGGCCGACCGCGTCGGAGAGCGGCCCGATCAGCAGTTGACCGAGGGCCAGCCCGGCGAGCGTGCCGGTGAGGGTCAGCTGGACCGCCGCCGAGGTGGTCATGAGGTCGGCGGCGATGGCGGGCAGCGCCGGCAGGTACATGTCGATGGTCAGCGGGCCGATGGCGATCAGCGAGCCGAGGACGAGGACCAGGCGTACCCGCTGCCGGCGGGTCATCAGGTCTCCGGGCGTCGGCGCGACCTTCGTCAGCTGGTCGTGGGCGAGATCGGTCATCGGGGAAGCTCCGCCCGGTCGTGGTGCGGCCGGGCGTGAGACGGTACGACAGTCACACCTGGCTTCAAATCCGGACCCGCTGCTCTGATTCCCGCTCCACCGAGAGGTAACGCGGGTCACAGCCGATGGTCACGGCTCAGGCGGGGTCCACGCGCCCCAGCCGCCAGTACCCCATGAAGGCGACGGCGCGGCGGTCCACGCCCCGCTCGCCGACGAGGTGCCGGCGCAGGGCGCGGATGACGCCGGCCTCCCCGGCCAGCCAGGCGTAGACGGGCACGGGCGCGGTCGGGGCGGGCACCTCCCACAGCGGGGCCACGTCGACGTCGACGTCGACGACCGCCTCGGCGGGCGTCGCCCCGGTGCGGGCCAGCAGCCGTTGCGCCGCCGCGGCCACGGCGGGCAGCAGCCGGCTGCCGTGTCCGCCGCCGGCACGGGCCAGCCAGCTGACGGTGACGCCGGGCGGGGCGGACACCGGCAGGACGTCGGCCGGGTCCGGCACCTCCAGCAGCACCTCGCCCCGGGCGTCGAGGGGCAGGCGTTCCAGGATGGCGCTGATCGCGGGCACGGCGGTCTCGTCGCCGGCCAGCAGCAGCCGGCCGGCGGGCGGCGGGCGGAACTCGATGCCGCCGTGCTCGCCGTCGTAGCCGGCGTCGGGTCCGAGCAGCCCGGCCTCGTCGCCGGGGCGGACCCGCAGCGCCCACCGGCCGGCCGGGCCGTGGTCGCCGTGCAGCACCAGGTCCACGTCCACCTCGGCCAGGTGCGGCCGGACCGCCCGGACGGTGTACGTGCGGATCGGGCAGCGCTCCTGCTCGGGCAGGGCGCGCCAGTGGGTGTACCAGTCGTCGCCGCCGGGCAGGTGGACGCCGGGTCGGCCGGGTGCGGGCAGCACCAGCTTGATCCGCTGGTCGTACCCGTTGTCGGCGAACCGGTCGAGGTCCGGGCCGGTGAAGGTGACCCGCAGGAACGACGGGCTGAGCCGGCGCGTCGCGCGTACCTGCACGTCGAACAGCCGCCAGGGCGCGACGGGCAGGGTCGCGGTGCCGGTGGGGTGGTGCCGCTCCCCCGCCGGGCGAACTCGATCACTAAGCACGTAGGTGAGGCTAACCTAACCAACACGATGAATGGCGACGTGGGTCACCCATCCCCTGTCCGGGCGAGGCCGACCGCCCCGCCCAGGCAGCATCACCCCTGGTCAGCGGCCCCGAGCGGCACGGTCGAGGAAGAGCAGTTGGGCCCGCTTCTCCGGCAGGTCGATCTGCGGACCGGGCACGAAACCGGCCCGGACCAACCTGTCGACGGCGCGGGCGTTGCGGGCGTCCGGTTCAGCCACGATCCGCAGCCGGGTCGGGTCGGCCAGCACGAACGCGAGGAACACGTCGAGGAGCACGCCGGTGAAGCCGGGCTCCGGGCCACCGTCCGGCGGGCCGATGAGCAGGTGGATGCCGAAGTCGCCGGGGCGTACGTCGTAGCACCGCCCGACCGGGTCGGCCGCCGGCTCGTAGGTCTGGAACAGCGCCGCCGGCCGGCCGTCCCGGTGCACCAGGTACGCGTGGTGGGTGGTCAGCGAGTCGAGGTACGCATAGATCTCGTGGACCCGCTCCCGACTGGCCCCGCGCATGCCCCAGAACCGGGACCGCTCCCGGGTCACCCAGTCGTGGATCACCGCGACGTCCCGGTCGGGGTCCACCGGCCGGATGGACACCTCCCCGAAACCGTCAACCCGGCACGAGGTGGAGGTCGGCGCAGCGGTCATGGCACTCCTTCCGGACGACGGGCCCGGCGGCCCGCCGGCACATCACTTTTCGCTGTCGATGCGACACCGTCAGCGACGAGTCAGGCAGACCTCACCACAACTTCGGAAAGTACGCAAACGACCACCGGGAGCAATGCGCCGCCCGGGATGCCGCGCCCCGACGGCGACACCGGAACGGCGAGACCGGAATACCGCACCGGCCACCGGCGGGTCGGCGACCGCATCCGGGGCGGCCGGCCTGTGACACGTCAGGCACGCACCGGTATTGACTCGGGTAATTCGTTCTGTTAACGCGCACAGGCTCGTACGGTAAAGGCGGCTATTTGCTCGGCGCGCCGGGCGCACTATTCGCGGAACAGGGGGTGACACATTGCTGTTCTTCGTTGGATAATTGCGGCCGTCGAGTGCCGGTCCCCGTGCGCGCCGGCGTTCAGGAGAAGGGACAGTCGTGAAACGTGACCAGTCACCCGTGCTGCCGGGCGACGGCTCCACGGACTACGCCCGTTACATGCGCACCGACGAGCTGCTCGCCCTGCAACGCCGCCCGGAGGAGATGCTCCACCGCGACGAGCTGCTCTTCCAGGTGGTGCACCAGTCCGCCGAGCTGTGGCTGAAGCTGGCCGAGGCCGAGCTGACCGCCGCCGTCGGGCGCACCGGGGCCGCCGACCCGGCCGGGGCGGCGGCGCTGCTGGCCCGCGCGACGCTCGCGGTGCGACTGGTCACCGACCAGTTGGAGATGTTCCGGCACCTGTCCCCGGTCGACTTCCAGACGATGCAACCCGCGCTGGGCAACGGCTCCGGCGCCGAGTCCCCCGGCTGGCGGCGGGCCGCTACGGTGAGCCGACAGCTCGGCCGGGCCTTCGCCGATCACCTCGCCACCCGGGGCGGCACGCTCGACGCGCTGGCCCCGGCAGACCCGACCCGGCGACTCGCCGAGGAGATGATCGCCTGGGACGAGCAGGTCCACCGGTGGCGGGCGCGCCACTACGAGGTCGCTCTGCGGGTCGGCGGGCACGCCCCCGGCGGCACCCCGGGCAGCGCGGCGACCGTGCTCGCCAAGCTCCTCGGGCACCGGTTCTTTCCCGAGCTGCGCCCGCCCCGGCCGGACACCGACGTCCCGGCGGCGGCGCATTCGGGCACCGCAGAGGCATGACGAGCCGCGCCACTCGAAGAATCGTCGGCGCTCCCCCTGACACATACCCCTCCGAGGTGCGGTTCGTGCGTGAGCTGACGAGCTGGTCGTCCGGTACGGCCGATCCCGAGCAATTTCCCTACCAGGCAGTGGTCACCGAATTTCATCGCGTCGGTAAACACTTCGTCAAAAAGGAACTCCTCGTCCAGCTGGACCAGGCGCGCGCCCGGGTGAACGCGCGGACGACCCCCGCCCGCGAGTTGTCCGCCTTCCTCGACGTGGCGCTCGACAAGTGGGACGCCCGGTACGACTACCGCAGCTACCTGGCCCTGCCCCTGCTCCCCCTGCCCGGCCACGCCCCGGAGAGCGGACCGGCCGGACGGATGGCTGAGGAGGTCGACCGGCCGGGGCCGGGCGACGGACGACGGGAACGCGACCGGCTCCTGGTCGACCTCGTCGCCGACGCCCTCGCCTTCGAGCTGGCCGCCTCGACCGACGCCATCGACCTGCTCCCCGAGCAGCGGCCGGGGCCGGCGCTGGTGGCGAAGCGGTGCCGGCTCGGGGTACGCGCCGCCTCGTCGGCCCTCACCCGGCTCGGCCTGGCCGGGGCGGTCACCGAACAGGACCCGGTCGCGGCGGCGGTGGCGCTGCACCGGCTCGCCGTCACCGGCCGCGATCCCGCCCGGGAACGCGCCCTGGGGTTGAGCATGCTGCCGGTCTACGTCTCCCACGACGAGTACCTGTTCATCCGGGTCCTCCAGGCGTACGAGTGCGTCTTCGCCGGGGTCGCCGAGGAGCTGCGGGGCACGATCGTCGCGTTGGACACCGGCCGGCCCCGCCCCGCCGCCGGCCGGCTGGCGTACGCCCGGGAGCTGATCAGCGGCGCCGGGGCGCTGTTCTCCCTGCTGGCCACCATGCAACCGGCGGCGTTCCGGACGTTCCGCGAGTACACCGAGGGGGCCAGCGCGATCCAGTCCCGCTCGTACAAGATCATGGAGTCGCTGTGCCGTACGCCGGAGCCGGAGCGGTTGGACTCCACCGCGTACCGGTCGGTGCCGGAGGTACGCGAGGTGGTGCGGGCCGGCCAGCCGTCGATCGACCGGGCCTACCGCGCGGCGGTCCACGCCGGGTCGCTGCGGGGAGCCGACCTCGACCTGGTACGGCAGCAGATGGCGGCCTTCGCCGAGGCGGTGCTGACCTGGCGGCGCACCCACCACCGGTTGGCGACCCGGATGCTCGGCGCCCGCTCCGGCACCGGCTACACCGAGGGCACCCCCTATCTGGCGGCCGTCCGCGCCGTCCCGGTCTTCACCACCGTGTCCACCGAGAACCGTCCACCCCGGACCGATCCGATCGGAGGCTGCTGCGAGTGAGCGCACCCGCAACCCACCCGGCGCGTTGCCTGGACGCCGCCGCGCACGCCGTCCTGCGCGCCGAGTTCCCGCTGCTGGAGACCTGCGTCTACCTGAACAACAACTCCACCGGCGCGACGCCCCGGGGCGTCGAGCGGGTGCTCGCCGACTACTGGGCGACCCTGCGCGACTGGCGCGACGACGTGTGGCAGGGCTGGCACGTCGGCCTCGACCGGTACGCCGACTCCGTCGCCGCACTGCTCGGCGCGCCCCCGGGCAGCGTGGTCACCGACGCCAACCTGAGCACCCTGCTGGCCCGGGTGCTGTCCTGCTTCGACTACCGCCCGCCCCGCAACCGGATCGTCACCACCGACCTGGAGTACCCGACGGTGCCGTTCATCGGCACCGCGTTCGGCCGCTACGGCGCGCGGCTCGACGTGGTCGGCACCGGCGGCCCCCGGTTCGACGAGGACGCCCTCGCCGCCCGCGTCGACGAACGGACGCTGCTGGTCTGCGTACCCCACGCGAGTTTCTCCTCCGGGGCCACCATCGACCTGGCCCGGCTGGTCGCCCGCGCCCACGACGTCGGGGCGCTGGTGGTGGTGGACGCCTTCCAGACCGTCGGCGCGGTCCCGCTGGACGTGACCGCGCTCGGCGTCGACATCGTCCTCGGCGGCGCGCACAAGTGGCTGTGCGGGGCCGGCACCGCCTTCCTCTACGTCCGTCCCGACCTGGCGGAACGCCTGACACCGGCGGCGACCGGGTGGCAGGCCGGCGACCGGGCGTTGACCTTCCGGGTGTCGACCGGATGGGCGGCGGGGGCGCAGCGTTTCGCCGGCGGCACGCCGTACCCGCTGACCTCGCTGATCTCCCAGGTCGGCCTGGACCTGCTGGCGGGCGTCGGGATCGCGGCGATCCGGGCCCACTCGCTGGCGCTGACCCAGCGGGTCCTGGACCGGGCGGCGGCGGCCGGCATCACCGTGGTCAGCCCCACCGACCCGCAGCGCCGGGGCGGGGTGGTCTGCCTGGACGTCCCCGACGGCGAGGAGGTCAAGCGGCGGCTGGCCGCGCGGAACATGATCTGTAGCTGGCGGGGCTGGCTGCGGGTCGGGCCGCACGTCTACAACACCGTCGACGAGGTCGACGCGTTCATGGACGCGTTGGGCGAGGAGCTGGGCCGGTGAGCGTCACCCTGTCCCCCCGGGCGTTGATGAGCCTGCTCGTCAACGGCCCCAAGGCCGTCGACGTGCTGGAGACCGCGCTGGCCCTCGGCCTGCTCGACGCGCTGGAACCCGGCCCGGTACGCCTCGACGCGCTGGCCGACCGGTTCGGGGTGCGCCCGCTGCGGCTGTACAAGTTCCTCGACTGCCTGGAGAGCCTCGGCTGCGTCACCCGCCACGAACCCGACGACGACATCGCCGGGGCCAGCTACCGGGCGGTGCCGGGGCTGCGCGACGCCGTGCTGGCGGTGGTCGGCCCGGACGCGATCGAACGGGACCGGGACCGCTACCCGTGGCGGCTGCTGCACGGCCGGCTCGCCGAGAGCCTGCGCGGCGAGGTCGGCATGAGCGACGACGACTTCGCCTGGCCGCCCAAGACCGACGCGCAGACCGCCGACTTCGAACGCAGCATGGCCGCCGGGCTCGGCCCGGTGATCGAGACGTTGCGCCGGCACGCCGACCGGCTCTGGTCGGACCGGCGACGCCTGCTTGACGTCGGCGGCGGCGACGGCACGCTCGCCGCGCACATCCTCGACACCGCCGACGACCTGCGGGCCGACGTGTTCAACCTGCCGGCGGTGGCGCCCCTGGTGGCGGCCACCCGGGTCGACCGGGGGCACCCCGACCGGCTGGGCTTCGTCGGCGGCGACTTCCTGGCCGGGCCGCTGCCGGAGGGCTACGACGCGATGGCGTTCGTCCGGGTGCTGCACGACTGGCCCAACGACGTCGCCCGCCGCCTGGTCGAGCAGGCGTACGCGGCGCTGGAGCCGGGCGGGCTGCTGCTGATCGCCGAGGAGTTCCGCACCCCCGACCGGCTGGCCGTGCAGTTCTTCTGGAGCTACTTCCTGATCGGCGTGGACAGCTGCGTCAGCCGGCTGCGGGAGGTCGAGTTCTACACCGGGCTGCTCGCCGAGGTCGGGTTCACCCGGGTGGCGGTGCTGCCCGGCGGGTGGGAGCTGGTCACCGCGTACAAGCCGGGGTGACCGGGCGGCTGGCACCGGGGCCGGCGGACGCCTGACGTCCACCGGCCCCGGCCGGGCCGGTCAGGGGCGGCGGGCCAGCACCGCGCCGTTCGCGCCGGGAGCCTCGAACGGCACCGTACGCACGTCGACGAAGCCGGCGTCGGTCAACCACTGCCGGTACTCCGCGCCGGAGTAGTTCTTGCCGCCCTCGGTCTCGACGAGCATGTTCATGCCCATCAGGGCGGCCTCCGGCGGGCCGGTGCGCTCGTCGTTGAGCAGCAGCTCACTGACGACGATCACCCCGCCGGGCGGCAGCGCGTCGTGGCAGCGGGCCAGCAGCGCCCGGTTGGTCGGCTCGTCCCAGTCGTGCAGGATCATGCTGAGCAGGATCACGTCGTGCCCGTCGGGCAGGGCCGGGTCGGCGAGGAAGTCACCGGCGACCGTGCCGATCCGGTCGGTCAGGCCCGCCTCCGCGATCCGCTCCCCGGCCCGCACGCACACGTGCGGCAGGTCCAGGATCGTCGCCCGCAGCTCCGGCAGCCGCAGGCAGAACTCGATCGGGAACGCCCCCGCGCCCCCGCCGACGTCGAGCAGCCGCCGGTGCGCGCCGAAGTCGTACGCGTCGGCCAGGGCGCGGGCGGTGAACCGGGAGGTGGCGAACATGGCGTCCCAGAACTGGGCCACCAGCTCCTGGTCGGTGGTGTCGAACAGGGACTCCTGCTGCTGCGGGTCCCAGGTCAGCGGCCGGTTGCCGCGCAGCGCCTCGCCCACCCGGTGCCAGGGCAGGTAGGTGCGCAGGTCGGAGTAGCGCACCTGGGCCCCGAAGTAGTAGGGCCGCCCCTCGACCAGGAACTGCTCGGCCAGCGCCGAGTTGCGGTAGCCGTCGCCGGCCTTCTCCAGCAGCCCCAGCGACGCGCTGGCCGAGAGCAGCAGGTCGGCGGGGCGTTCGTCGAGCCCGAACTCGGCGGCGGCCTCGGCCACGGTGACGGCCCGCCCGCCGGCCAGCCGGGTGAACAGGCCGAACTCGACCCCGACGGCGAGGGTCTTGAAGCCCCAGACGCCGGCGACGAGATGCATGAGAGGAGTGGGAGTGATCATGGGAACATAAGATCATGGAACGGTGACGCGGTGGCACGCGCCGGTCACTATGGAGTAATGATTCGCTTCATCCTGAACGTGTTGTGGCTCATCCTCGGTGGCGGAATCGTGCTGGCGCTCGGCTACTTCGTCGCGGCGGTGGTCTGCTTCGTCCTCATCATCACCATCCCGTTCGGGGTGGCGTCGCTGCGGCTGGCGTCGTACTCGCTGTGGCCGTTCGGCCGTACCCTGGTCGCCAAGCCCGGGGCCGGCGTGCCGTCCGGGCTGGCGAACGTGCTGTGGGTGCTGCTGGCCGGCTGGTGGCTGGCGCTGTCCCACCTGCTCGCCGGGATCGCGCTCTGCGTCACGATCATCGGCATCCCGTTCGGCATCGCCAACTTCAAGCTCGTCCCGGCGGCGTTCTGGCCGCTCGGCCGGGAGGTCGTCGAGGCGCCCTGACCGGCCGGGCCCTCCCCGGCGGCCGGGGCCACGGGACCGCCGGCCGGTCGGGGTCAGAGCCGCCGGGTCAGGGCCGTCGGTCGGCGTGCAACCGGTCGAGGTGGGCGGCGAGTTCGTCGGTGACCAGCAGGTCGGTGCGGATGCGGTCGTGCGGGTAGCCGGCCCGGCCGATCATGTGCGCGGCGACCGGCGCGGTGGCCAACTGGAACGCCCCGACCAGCACCAGCGTGGTGACGTCCACCCCGGTCCGCAGCCGCAGCGCGCAGCCGAGCAGCACCAGCAGCAGGCCGAGGACCTGCGGCTTGGCCGCGGCGTGCATCCTCGACAGCAGGTCGGGGAAGCGGACCAGGGCGACCCCGGCGGCCAGGCTGAGCAGCGCGCCGCCCAGCAGGCAGGCCGCGGCCACCACGTCCAGCACCGCGTCGACGCTCACCTGTCGTCCCGGCGGGTGGCGAAGCGGGCGACGCTGACCGAGCCGACGAAGCCGAGGATGGCCAGGACCACGAGGATCGGCAGCGCGGTCGCGTCCCGGCTGTAGGCGGCCTCGGTCGCCACGGCGGCCACCACGATGGCCAGCAGCACGTCGGTGGCGACCGCCCGGTCGAGCACCGACGGCCCCCGGACGATCCGGGTGAGGGTGAGCGCGCCGGCCACCGCCAGCAGCACGGTGACGATCACGGCGACAGCGGTCATCTCGAACTCCCTTCCAGCGCGGACGGTGTGTGCTCCCGGATCAGGCGTTGCTCCTGCGCCGAGCCGATCGCCGCGATCAGCCGGGCCTCCAACTCCAGCACGCCGTCGCGGAAGCGTTCGACCTCGGCGCGGTCGCGTACCCCGAGCACGTGGACGTAGAGGACGCCGGCATCCCGGTCGACCTCGACGATGAGGCTGCCGGGCACCAGGGACAGCGCCTCGGCGGTCAGGGTCAGGTTGAGGTCGGAGCGGATCCGCAGCGGCACCGCGATGATCGCCCCCAGCGGGGGGTGCCCGAACCGCAGCGCCAGGGCCGCGATCTGCACGCTGGCCACCACCAGGTCCCGCAGGAAGCGCAGGGCGAACCGCAGCAGCGGCACCGGGTGCACCCGCCCGGCGAAGGTCACCGGGGGCAGCGGGAAGACGGTCAGCACCACCAGCCCCACGACCAGCCCACCGAGCACGTTTGCCCAGCTCAGCGTCCCCCACAGCAGCACCCATACGGTGACCAGGACGATCATCGCGACGGCCTGGTTGCGGCGGCGGGCCGCCGGGCTCAGCGGCCGGTCCTCGGGATGCTCCGGCGGCGGCGGCTCCCCGGCGCGCTGCGACGGCAGCGCGCCGGGCGGCGGGTCCGTGGACCGCTGCGGCGGCGGATCGTGGCTCACGGGGTCCCCCCGGGGTAGACGGCCTCGACGTACGGGGTGCGCCGCAGCAGGTCGTCGGCGGCGTCGGAGCTGAGGTCGAACAGCGGCCCGGCGACCACGGTCAACGCCAGCCCGAGCACCACCAGGGCGACCGTCGGCGCGATCATCAGGCGGGGCAGCATCGCGCCCGGGTGGGCGTCGCGGTCCGGCCCCTGGTAGGGCTGTTCCACCCCGTCGGTGCGGACGGTGTGCACGCTGTCCTGCGGTTCGGGCATCTCCGGGTGCGGGCGACGCCAGAACGCCAGGTTCCACACCCGGGCGATGGCGTAGAGGGTGAGCAGGCTGGTCAGCAACCCGCCGGCGACCAGCACCCAGGCCATCGCGCCGCCGTCGTCGACCCCGGCCTGGACCAGGCCGAGCTTGCCGAGGAAGCCGGAGAACGGTGGGATGCCGGCCAGGTTCAGCGCGGGCACGAAGAACAGCACGGCGAGCAGCGGCGACAGTCGGGCCAACCCGCCGAGGCGGTCCAGCGCGGTGCTGCCGCCCCGGCGTTCGACCAGCCCGGCGGCGAGGAACAGGGTGGTCTGGATGGTGATGTGGTGCACCACGTAGAAGATCGCGGCGGCCAGCCCGAGCGACGAGCTGAGGCCCACCCCGAACAGCATGTAGCCGATGTGGCTGATCAGGGTGAACGACAGCAGTCGTTTGATGTCGGACTGGGCGACCGCGCCGAGGATGCCGACGAGCATGGTCAACGCCGCCACCACCAGCAGCAGGTCGGCGGTCCGGCCGCCGGGGAACAGCAGCGTCTCGGTGCGGATGATGGCGTACACGCCGACCTTGGTGAGCAGGCCGGCGAAGACGGCGGTGACCGGCGCGGGCGCGGTGGGGTAGCTGTCGGGCAGCCACGCCGACAGCGGGAAGACCGCCGCCTTGATGCCGAAGGCCAGCAGCAGCATCCCCTGGAGCACCAGCCGCAGGTCGTCGGGGAGCGCGTCGAGCCGGTCGACGAGCTGCGCCAGGTTGAGGGTGCCGGTGGCCGAGTAGACCAGCCCGATCGCGACCAGGAAGATCAGCGACGAGAGCAGGCTGACCACGACGTACGTGGTGCCGGCGCGGATGCGGGTCTCGGTGCTGCCCAGGGTGAGCAGCACGTAGCTGGCGACCAGCAGGATCTCGAAGCCGACGTAGAGGTTGAACAGGTCACCGGAGAGGAAGGCGTTGCACACCCCGGCGGTCAGCACCAGGTAGGTGGGGTGGTAGACCGACAGCGGGGTCTCCTCGTGCCCGTCGGCCATGCCCTGCCCGATGGAGTACACCAGCACGCAGAGGGTGACGGCGGCGGAGACCACCAGCATCAGCGCGGCGAGCTGGTCGGCGACGAGCACGATGCCCAGCGGCGCGACCCAGCCGCCGACCTCGACGACGAGCGGCCCGTCGAGCGAGGAGCGGACCAGCAGGGTGGCGGCCACCGCGACGGTCGCGGTGAGCACGGTGAGGCTGACCCAGCGCTGGGCGCGGGGCCGGCTGGCCAGCAGCAGGGTCAGGGCCGCGCCGAGCAGTGGCATCACCACCGGCAGCGGGACGAGGTAGTTCACGCGTCCCTCCCCCGCTCGCCGGCCGCCGCCGCCACCGAGGCCGCCGAGGGCCGTCTGCTGTCGGGATCGGGCCGGCCGTCCGGGTCGAGCTGGTCGTCGGAGTCGGGCTGGTCGGCGTCGTCGGTGCCCGGCCCCTCGTCCCGGTCGGCCAGGTCCATGATCCGGCGGTCCTCCACGTCGTCCTGCACCTCGTCGTGGCCGTTGAGGTGCCAGCTGCGGTACGACAGCGCCAGCAGGAACGCGGTCATGCCGAGGGTGATGACGATGGCGGTGAGCACCATCGCCTGGGGCAGCGGGTCGCTCATCTCGGCGGCGTCGGTGGTGCCGACGATCGGCGGGCCACCGGCCCGGCCACCGGTGAGCAGCAGCAGGTTGGCGCCGTTGCCGAGCAGGATGACACCCATCAGCACCCGGGTGAGGCTGCGTTCCAGCAGCAGGGTCACCCCGGCGGCGAAGAGCACGCCGACCACCACGATGTAGGTGAGGTTGGGGGTCACACCAGCTCCTTGTCCCGTACGTCGTCGCGAGCGTCCTCCTGCTGGCGGTCCATCTCGGCGCCGAGGCTGCGCAGGATGTCCAGCACCAGGCCCACCACGATCAGGTAGACGCCGACGTCGAAGAAGACCGACGAAACGAAGTGGACCTTGCCGAGCAGGGGCAGGTGCAGGTCGAGCACCGCGCTCTGCAGGAACTCCCCACCCAGCGGCATCGCCACCACCCCGGTGCCGACGGCGAGGAAGAGCCCCGCGCCGAGCACCGCACCGGCGTCGACCGGCGCGGCGGCGTTGAGTTCCCGGCGTCCGCCGGCCAGGTAGCGCACGGCCAGGGCCAGGCCGGCGACCAGCCCGGCGGCGAACCCGCCACCGGGGGCGTTGTGGCCGGAGAAGAGCAGGTAGACCGAGAAGAGCACGATGGCGTGGAACAGCAGCCGGGTGACCACCTGGAGGATCACCGAGTGCCGGTGCGCCTCGAAGCCGGCGGTCAGCCAGCGTGGCCCGCCGGTGGTCGCCGGTCGGGGGCCGGGGACGGCGCTGCGCCGGTCCAGGTCCCGGGAGCGGCGGAAGATCAGGCTGGCGACCCCGGTGGCGGCCACCACCAGCACCGCGATCTCGCCCATGGTGTCCCAGGCGCGGATGTCGACCAGGGTCACGTTGACCACGTTCTTGCCGCCGCCGTAGGAGACCGCCTCGTCGGGGAACCGC
Source organism: Micromonospora sp. S-DT3-3-22 (assembly GCF_015354745.1). NCBI lineage: Bacteria > Bacillati > Actinomycetota > Actinomycetes > Micromonosporales > Micromonosporaceae > Micromonospora > Micromonospora sp. S-DT3-3-22. Next base: position 13,377 of record NZ_JACGMO010000107.1, on the reverse strand, counting down.
TCGGAGACCGGGGTGGCCAGCCGGCCGCTCGCCGCGACCCAGGCCATCCCGGACACGACCGCGCCGACGGCGACCCCGATCGCGATCCGGCCGCGCCGGCTGCGCCGGATCGGCCGGGCCGAGAACTTCACCGGCAGCCGGCGCAGCACCAGCACGAACATGACGATGGTGACGGTCTCCACCAGGAACTGGGTCAGCGCCAGGTCCGGTGCGCCGTGCAGGACGAACATCAGCGCGGTGCCGTAGCCGGCGACCCCGACCAGGATCATCGCGGTGAGCCGGCGCAGCGCGCGGGCGGCCATCACGGCGGCGACGATCACCAGGGCGGCGACGACCGCCTGCAACGGGGTGTCCCAGGCGCGGAACTGCCGGGGCCACGGCCCGCCGGTGAGCAGCGCGCCGCCGGGCAGCAGGACCAGCACCACCAGGATGATCCCGAGATAGAACGGCAGCGATCCGCGCTGGGTCGCGCCGGTCAGCTCCACCGCCAGCCGGTCCACCCCGGCGACCACCCGTTCGTAGCCGGCCGCGCCGTCCAGCGGCGTCCACCGGGACAGCCGCAGCCGGCCCCGGTGCAGCAGCAGGAACAGCCCGACGCCGGCCGTCACCGCGAGGGCGGACAGGCCCAGCGCGGGGGTGAGGCCGTGCCACAGCGCCAGGTGGTAGCCGGGCCCGGCCGGGGAGAACCCGTCGGCGTACGGGGCGAGCAGCCCGTCGAGGGCGGGGGCGGCGACGCCGACGGCCAGCCCGGCGACGGCGAGCAGCGCCGGGGCGGCGAGGAACGTCCGGCCCGCCGGGTGCGGTTCGGTCGGCGTGACACCGGGCTTGCCGGCGAACGCGCCCCACAGGAACCGCAGGGTGTACGCCACGGTCAGCGCCGACCCGGTCACCACCCCGGCCAGCACCAGCAGGTCGGCCGTACCGCCGTGCCGGAACGCCTCGAAGGCGGCCTCCTTGGCGACGAAGCCGGCCATCGGCGGCAGCCCGGCCATCGACGCGGCGGCCAGCACGGCGATCCCGGCCAGCACCGGCGCGCGCCGGCCGAGGCCGCTGAGTTCCCGCAGGTCCCGGGTGCCGGTGGTGTGGTCGACGATCCCGACGACGAGGAAGAGGGTGGCCTTGAACAGGGCGTGCGCCAGCACCATGGCCGCGCCGGCCAGCGCGGCGTCGCGGCTGCCGGCCCCGAGGATCACCATCAGCAGGCCGAGCTGGCTGACCGTGCCGTAGGCGAGCAGCAGCTTCAGGTCGGTCTGCCGCAACGCCACCCAGGCACCGAGGAAGAGGGTGGCCAGGCCGGTGCACAGCAGCACCACCCGCCAGGCGGTGACATCGGCGACGGCCGGGCCGAGCAGGGCGACCAGGAACACCCCGGCCTTGACCATCGCGGCGGCGTGCAGGTAGGCGCTGACCGGGGTGGGGGCGGCCATCGCGCCGGGCAGCCAGAAGCTGAACGGCACGATGGCCGACTTGCTGAGCGCGCCGAGCAGGATCAGCATCAGCGCGGTGACCAGGTAGCCGCCGCCGGGCAGGTCGGTGGCGACGACCGACCAGCGGTAGCTGCCGGCGTGCTGGCCGAGCATGACGAACCCGGCCAGCATGGCCAGCCCGCCCAGCGTGGTGACCAGCAGCGCCTGCATGGCGGCCCGCCGGCTGGCCCGCTTCGCCGGGTCGTAGCCGATCAGCAGGTAGGAGAAGACGGTGGTGAGTTCCCAGAACACGTAGAGCAGCAGCAGGTCGTCGGAGACGACCAGGCCGAGCATGGAGCCGGCGAAGGCGACGAAGACCGCGGCGAATCGGCCCAGCCCGGGGTCGTCGGAGCGGAAGTACCGGGCGCTGTACGCCAGCACCAGCGCGCCAACCCCGCCGACGAGTACCACCATCAGCCAGGACAGGGTGCCCATCCGCAGGGCGAGTTCCAGACCGATCCGGGGCACCCACGGCCAGGTCTCCACCACCGGTTCCCCGGACCGCACCACGCCGGTACGGGTCAGCGCCCAGACCAGCGTGGCGGCCGGGGCGAGCGCGACGGCGTAGAGCGCCCGGCGTCCGAAGCGGCGTACCAGCCCCGGGGCGACCACGGCTGCCAGTGCGTGGACCGCCACCAGGACCAGCACATACCCTCCTCGAAGATCAGTGTCGGCGGCCACCCACCCGGTTCGGGCGGTGCGGGACCGGCGGCGCGGGGACGGGCGTCCCCGGGTCGCGCGGCCACCGCGGCGGTGGCGTCACCAGTGGTTGGTCGGTCGGTGGTGGTACCGGTCAGTGGCCGGCGAGCACGTCCACGGCGGTCGTGGTGGCCGCCTCACCGCCCGCGACGACGACCTCGTCGCCGGCGAGCAGGACGTAGTCGTCGCCGGGGGTCGGCACGACCCGGCCGGCGCGGACCACCGCCAGCAGTGACAGCGGCCGGCCGGACAACGCGGTGTCCCGCCAGCGTTTACCGTCGCCGATGCTGTCCACGGCGACGGGTATTCGCACGACCGTGACACCGGGGAGCTGGCGTTCCAGCTCGGCGAGGTGGTCGACGGTGACCGCCTGGTTGAGCACCCCGGCGACGGCCTGCGCCTCGGATTGTTCGAGCACCAGCGTGCAGAGCGCGGTGTCGCTGTCCTCGGGGTGGTAGATCACGATGTCGCGCCGCCCGGTGGGGTGGGAGATGACGCTGGCCCACTGGCCGTGCGCGGTGGCGAAGCGCTGGCAGAGTCCGACCCCGGGAATGACCGTACGTTCGAACCGCATGCCGACCTCCTTCGCCCATCATCGAAGGGGCGTCCGGCCGGTAACGGCCGCGCGCCCCTTCATCCCTATCATGATCAGACCCCGATCGCCCACCGCCGCCGTCCCATCAGGTGGGAAGTCCCGACGTCAGCGGAGTGCCGGCCGGCGTCGGGCGGGGTCGTCAGCGGGCGTCGGTGCGGTCCCGGACCGGCCGGTGCCGGCCGGCCGGGTCGTCCCGGTCGATGCGCAGCTCGCGTTCCAACTCCGCGATGACCGCCCGCAGGTCGTCCAGGCGCTGGGTCAGGGCGATCCGGTCCACCTCGTCGGGCACCCCGTCGCCGTCGGCGTCGTAGCCGGGTGCCAGCCCCTCGGTCATCTCCAGCCGGCGGGCCTCCTCCATCGAGTTCACGATGACCGCGATCAGGATGTTCAGCAGGAGGTTGACCGTGATGACCACGTAACTGACGTAGTAGAGGAGGGTCCACGGGGACAGCGCCATCCCCTGCTCCACCAGATCCGGCAGGGTCTCCAGCGACAGCAGCACGAACAGGGTCAGCAGCGACCGGCCGATGTCGCCGTACTGCTCCGGGTAGGCCCGGCCGAAGATCAGCCAGCCGGCCATGCCGTAGACGTAGAGGGTCACCATGGCCAGCGCGAGGAACCCGCCGACACCGGGCAGGCTGCGCCACAGCGCGGCCACGATGGTGCGCAGACCGGGCGAGAAACGCACCAGACGCAGCACCCGGGCCACCCGGACGACCCGCAGCAGCGCCGAGTCGCCGTGCAGGCCGGGCAGGAAGATCGCCGCGATCACCACCAGGTCGAACACGTTCCAGCCGTGCCGCAGGAAGTCCTGCGGCCGACGCCCGTACGCCAGCACCCGGACGGCGATCTCGGCGACGAAGGCGGCCCGGAAGCTCAGCTCCAGCCAGTGCAGGGCCGGTCGGGCCGCACCGAGATCCGGGTAGGTCTCGACCCCGAGGACCGCCGCGTTGGCCATGATGAGCACCACGATCGCCGCCTCGAACGGGCGCGAGCGGGTGATCCGGGCACACCGCTGGGCGAGGCCGACGGGGCGGGCGGGCGGCGGATCGGCGGCACGCCGTCGGGTGGGAACGGGCACGGGCGGCACCGGTCACCCGGCCCCGGGGAGGTACGGGATCGCGGCGGCCATCCCGACACCCTATCGGCCACCCGGGACGGTCACCGTCGGTGATATACCCGGCACCCCGTCGTCTCCGGTCGCAGGATCTCGCCACGACATTGAACGACCCGCGCCCCGGCTTCGTACCACCCGGTGAAGGGAGCTGCTCATGAAGCGCACGACCCCGTTGCTCACCCTGCTGACCGGGACGGGCATGGCCGCCGTCCTGTTCGCGATGAGCGCCCAGGCGGCGCCGCGTACGGTCGACGCCGGTGCGGCCGCGCCCGCGACGAGCCCGCCCGAGGCCGCCGTGGTGTCGCCCGCCGCCCCGGCGGCCGAGCCGGACGCCACCCCGGCGGCACCCGCGGGGGGCCAGCCCGGCCCGGCGGAGACCACGCCACCGACCACACCGCCCCCGGCGAAGCAGGCCGACTCGAACTGGACCGGACGGCTCGACGGCGGCGCCACCATCGCGATCACCGTCACCGACGGCAAGGCGGTGGCGTACGTCTGCGACGGCAGGAAGCTGGAGGTGTGGCTCAACGGCACCGCCGCCGACGGCCGGATGAAGCTGACCGGCAAGAAGGGCGAGGTGCTCACCGGGTCGTTCGGCAACGGGGTGGCCTCCGGCGAGATGGTGGTGGGTCAGCGCCGGTGGAAGTTCACCGCCAAGCAGACCGGCAAGCCCGACCCGGTGCTCTACCGGGCCACCGCCCAGCAACGCCGCGCCGGCGTCGACGGCGGCTGGATCATGCTGCCCGACGGCAGCCAGATCGGGGTGGTCACCCGCGACGGCGCGCCGGTGTCGGCCCCGCCGCTGGACCCCGCGTTCGGCACCACCATCCTCGACGGTCGGACCGTCACCGCGACGCCGGTCGTGGCCGACCCCGGCCCGGGTGAGTGATGACGGCCCGCCGCCGGTTCGAGACCGACGTGGGACGCGGCCTCGACGACGGGCCGCCCGTCCGGGTCCTGTCCGACCCCCCACCCGTCGTGACCCCGCCCGCCCCGACCGGCGTGCCGTCCACCGGCGCCCCACCCGCCTCGGTCCTCGTGCCGCTGCTGGTCGGGGCGGCGGTCGCGGTGGCCCTCGGGGCGTACGGCCGGATGCACCAGCCCACCGGGATCGCGGTCAACGTGGCCGGCTTCTCCAGCCCCCAGGCGGTCAAGGTCTGGCTGGGCACCGGGGCGGCCTTCTTCGCCGTGCTGCAGCTGCTCAGCGCGTTGGCGATGTGGGGCCGGCTGGGCGGCTTCTCGCCCTCCTGGGCGGGCGGGCTGCACCGGTGGAGCGGCCGGGTGGCGTTCCTGCTGACCGTCCCGGTGGCGGTGCACTGCCTCTACGCGCTGGGTTTCGCCGACTACGACCTGCGGACCCTGCTGCACTCGCTGCTCGGCTGCCTCTTCTTCGGGGTGTTCACCATGAAGATGCTGGCGCTGCCCAAGCGGGGGCTGGCCGGTTGGGTGCTGCCGGTCGTCGGTGGGCTGGTCTTCACCGTCCTGATGGGGATCTGGGTGAGCTCGTCGCTGTGGTACTTCACCACCTTCGGGGTGGGGACGTGACGGGCTCGTGACACGGGAGAGGAACGACGGGCAGATGTGCGACGAGCGTGGGGCGGGTTGCGCGTCCCGGCGGGCGGTGCTGGCCGGCGCCGGTGGGGTGGGCGTGACCGCCCTGCTCACCGGCTGCCAGACGTACGGCGAGCCGACCACGCCGGCCGCGGCGCCGCAGACCGGCGGATCGGCCGCCGCGCCGGCCGGCGCCTCGCCGGGCGGCAGCGCGCCGGCCGGGCCGTCCGCCGGGGCGAGCGGTTCCCCCGCCGGCGGCGGCGAGCAGCCGCCCGCCCCGGCGGCGCTGGCCGCGGTGGCGGACATCCCGGTCGGCGGTGGCAAGATCTTCAAGGCGGAGGGCGTGGTGGTGACCCAACCGGCCGCCGGCACCATCAAGGCGTTCTCGGCGACCTGCACCCACCAGGGCTGCACGGTCACCTCGGTCAAGGACGGCACCATCGTCTGCGGCTGCCACAACAGCGTCTTCGGCATCGCCGACGGCGCGGTGCGCAGCGGCCCGGCCGGCAGCCCGCTGCCGCCTCGGGCGGTGACCGTCGACGGCGACGACATCCGGCTGGCCTGACCACGCCGGACGGTCAGACCGCGAGCGCCCGGCGGACCGACCGTTCGGCGTCCCGGCCACCGTCGCCGGTGGCGGTGACCCGGCCGGACTCCAGCACGTAGTGCCGGGTCGCCACCCGCAGCGCGAAGCCGAGGTGCTGCTCCACCAGCAGCACCCGGATGCCGGCCCCGGTGGCCAGCTCGACGATCCGGTCCTGGATCTCGGCGACCACCGAGGGCTGGATGCCCTCGGTGGGCTCGTCGAGCAGCAGCAGCCGGGGCCGGGTGACCAGCGCGCGGGCGATGGCCAACTGCTGCCGCTGACCGCCGGAGAGCAGCCCGGCCCGCCGCCGCAGCAGGCTCCGCAACGCCGGGAACAGGTCCAGCGCCTCGGCGGTGGCGGCGGCCCCGTCGCGCCGGCCGTCGGCCACCAGCCGCAGGTTCTCCGCCGCCGTCAGGTGCGGGAAACACTGCTGGCCCTGCGGCACGTACGCCAGGCCCCGGGCGACCCGCTGGTGCGGGGCGAGCCGGGTGACGTCCTCCCCGTCGAGGGTGACCGTGCCGGCGCGGGGGCGCAGCAGGCCGACCGCGACCCGCAGCAGGGTGCTCTTGCCCGCGCCGTTGTGGCCGAGCACGGCGGCCACCCCGTCGGCGGGGACGGCCACGTCCACCCCGTGCAGCACCTCGCTGCGGCCGTAGCCGGCGTGTACGCCACGCAACTCCAACATCACGCCTCCGGTGCGGTGTCGACGCCGAGGTAGACCTCCTGCACCCGGGGGTCCGCCTGGACCTGGGCGACGGTGCCCTCGCTGAGCACCTTGCCCGCGTGCAGCACGGTCACGCTGCGGGCGAAGCGGCGCAGGAAGTCCATGTCGTGTTCGATGACCACCACGGTGCGGTCCCGGCTGACCGTCTCCAGCAGGGCGCCGGTGGCATCGCGTTCCTCGTGGCTCATCCCGGCGACCGGCTCGTCGAGCAGCAGCAGCCGGGCGTCGGAGACCAGCAGCATGCCGATCTCCAGCCACTGCTTCTGCCCGTGCGCCAGCGCGCCGGCCGGCTGGTCGCCCCGGTCGGCCAGCCCGATCGTCTCCAACGCGGCGGCCACCTCGTCGGGGATCCGGTTGCGCCGGCGGGCCAGCGTCCACCAGCTCCGGGTGGCCCCGGCGGCGATGTCGAGGTTCTGCACCACGGTCAGCTCCTCGAAGACCGAGGCGGTCTGGAAGGTGCGGCCGATGCCGAGCCGGGCGATGCGGTGCACGTCGCGGCCGAGCAGTTCCCGGTCGCCGAAGCGGGCCGAACCGGTGGCCCGGACCAGCCCGGTCACGGCGTCGACCACTGTGGTCTTGCCCGCCCCGTTGGGGCCGATCAGGAAGCGGATGTCGCCGGGCGGCACGTCGAGGTCGACCCCGTCGACGGCGGTGAAGCCGTCGAAGGTGACCCGCAGGTCGCGTACGCACAGGCCGTCGAGCTGCCCACCGGTCATGCCGCCGACACCTCCGTCCGGGTCTCGGCCGGGTCGGCGGGTCGGGTCCGTCGCCACCACCGCGCGCCGACCGGGTCCGACCGGCGCTGCCGGGCCAGCGCCCACAACGACGCCAGGCCGCCCGGCAGGAACGCCACCACCAGCACGAACAGCAACCCCTGCAGGTACGTCCAGGTGCCCGGGAAACGTTCCGACAGGGCGGTACGCGCCCAGGCCACCGCCACCGCGCCGAGCACCGGTCCGAGCAGGGTGGCCCGGCCGCCGACCGCGACGCCGATGACGAACTCGATGGACGGGACGATCCCGATCAACGCGGGCGAGATGATCCCCACCGCCGGGACGAACAGCGCCCCGGCCAGCCCGGCCATGCCGGCGGCCACCACGTAGCCGACGAGCTTGACGCCGGCCGGGTCGTAGCCGAGGAAGCGGACCCGTTCCTCGCCGTCGCGGACGGCCACCAACAGTTCGCCGTAGCGGCTGCGGATGAGCTGCCGGGCCAGGGCCAGCAGTGCGAGCAGGCTGGCGGCGATGATGAAGTAGACCATCCGCTGGTTGACCGGGTCGTCCAGGTCGTACCCGAAGAAGCCCTGGATGTCGGTGAGGCCGTTGGTGCCGCCGGTGGTGCCCTGCTGGCCGACCAGCAGGATCACCATCGCGGCGGCGAGCGCCTGGCTGAGGATGGCGAAGTAGGCGCCGCGCACGCGGCGGCGGAAGACCAGCGAGCCGAGGCCGAACGCGACGGCCATCGGCAGCAGCACGGTGGCCGGCAGCGCGATCCACGGGCTGGCGAACGGCCGCCACCACAGCGGCAGCTCGTCGAGCTGGCCGTAGAGCTGCATGAAGTCGGGCAGTTGGCCGGGGCCGGCGTCGGCGAGCTTGAGGTGCATGGCCATCGCGTAGCCGCCGAGGCCGAAGAACACCCCCTGGCCGAGGGTGAGCATGCCGCCCCGGCCCCAGGCGATACCGATGCCGACCGCGACCATCGCGACGCACAGGTACTTGGCCAGCAGCGACAGCCGGAAGTCGGACAGGGTCAGCGGGGCGACGGCGAACAGCAGCGCCGCGCCGAGGGCGAACCCCACGGCGGTGCGGGCCGGGCCGTCGAACCGGCGGCCCCGCCGGCCGCCGGCCGGGGTGCCGGCCGCGCTGGCGGGATCGGTGCCGACCAGCGGCGCGGCGGTCATGCGAGGCTCCTGGTACGCAGGGTGAACAGCCCCTGGGGCCGCCACTGGAGGAACGCCACGATCGCCACGAAGACGATCACCTTGGCGACGCTGAGCGTGGTGAGGTACTCGCCGGTGGCCTGGAGGACGCCCAGCGCGAAGGCGACGATCACGCTGCCCTTGAGCTGGCCGATGCCGCCGACCACGACGACCAGGAAGGCGTCGATGATCAGGTTGGTGCCCATCGTCGGGCCGATCGGCCCGAGCAGGGTCAGCGCCACCCCGGCGACGCCGGCCAGTCCGGAGCCGATGAAGAAGGTCGTCCGGTCGACCCGGGCGGTGGGGATGCCGGAGACGGCGGCGAGGTCGCGGTTCTGCACCACGGCGCGGATGCGTCGCCCGAGCGGGGTGAGCCGCAGCGCCAGGGTCAGCGCCAGCACGGCGGCCAGCGCGAGGGCCAGGATGAACAGCCGGTTGTTGGCGACGGTCAGCCCGCCGGGCAGGGACACGTTGCCGGTGAGCAGCGCCGGGGCGCGGGTCTGCACGTTGGGGCTGCCGAAGACGTCCCGGGCCAGTTGCTGGAGCATCAGCGAGACGCCCCAGGTGACCAGCAGGGTGTCCAGCGGGCGGGCGTAGAGGCGGCGGATCAGCAGCACCTCCAGCAGCACGCCCATGGCGCCGGCCACCGCGAAGGCGACCGGCAGCGCCACCAGCAGCGACCAGCCGGCGGCGGTCACGGTCTGCTGCAGGACGTAGGTGGTGTAGGCGCCGGCCATGATGAACTCGCCGTGCGCCATGTTGATCACGTTCATCTGGCCGAAGGTCAGCGCCAGGCCGAGGGCGATGAGCAGCAGCACCGCGCCGATGCTGACGCCGGTGAAGAGCTGACCGAAGAGGACTGTCACGTTCGCGCTCCGAAGGGGTGGGTCGGCCCGGGCGGGGGTGCCTCCCGCCCGGGCCGGGATCGGTCAGCTCAGGCCGCTCGCCCAGGGGTAGCTCTTCAGGTACGGGTCGGGCGTGATCGGCTTGCCCGAGTTCCACACCTCGGTGATCAGCCCGTCCGCGCCGACCTTTCCGATCCGGGCGGTCTTGGCGATATGCTGGGTGGGGCCGTCCACGGTGACCAGGCCCTCCGGGGCGTCGTAGGTGATGCCGCCGGAGGCGGCCCGGACCTTCTCCACCTCGAAGGTGCCGGCCTTGTCGACCATCGCCTTCCACAGGTACACCGCGACGTAGGCGGCTTCCATCGGGTCGCTGGTCGGCTTGTCCGCGCCGTACTTGGCCTTGTACGCGGCGACGAACTTCTGGTTCGCCGCGCCGGGGGTGGTCTGGTAGTAGTTCCAGGCGGTCAGCTGGTCCTTCAGGTACTGGGTGCCGATCCCCTTGACCTCCTCCTCGGCGATCGACACGGACACCACGGGCATGCTCGCGGCGGTCAGCCCGGCGGAGGTGTACTCCTTGAAGAACGCCACGTTGCTGTCGCCGTTGAGGGTGTTGAACACCGCGTCGGCCTTCGACGAGCGGACCTTGTTGACGATCGTGCCGAACTCGGTGGAGCCGAGCGGGGCGTAGTCCTCGCCGAGCACGGTCATCCCGTTCGCCGCCGCGTACGCCTTGATGATCTTGTTGGCGGTACGCGGGAAGACGTAGTCGCTGCCGACCAGGTAGACCGACTTCTTGCCCTGCGCCTTGAGGTAGTCCAGGCCGGGCACGATCTGCTGGTTGGTGGTGGCCCCGGTGTAGAAGATGTACGGCGACTGCTCCAGCCCCTCGTACTGCACCGGGTAGAACAGCAGCGCCTTGTTCTTCTCGAAGACCGGCTTGACCGCCTTGCGGCTGGCCGAGGTCCAGCAGCCGAAGACGGCGGCGACCCGGTCCTGGGAGATCAGCTTCTCGGCCTTCTCGGCGAAGGTGGGCCAGTCGGAGGCGCCGTCCTCACCGACCGGGACGATCTTCTTGCCCAGCACGCCGCCGGCGGCGTTGATCTCCTCCACGGCGAGCATGATGGAGTCCCGCACGGTGACCTCGCTGATGGCCATGGTGCCGGAGAGCGAATTGAGCAGGCCGACCTTGACGGTGTCGCCGGACACGTCGGCACTGACCCCGGCGGTCGACTTCTCGTCGGAGGTCTTGCTGCCACAACCGGCGAGTGCGGCGGCGGCAACAAGGATCAAGGCGCCCGCCAGGATGCGGCGGCCCCGGAACTGTGACATTCATTCTCCCTGCCGAGCGATGTTCGCCGGATGATTTCCGTGCCGGCCCGCACTGGCCGGCAGGTATTGCTGTCAATGATTGGCAGGCGGTGCGGTCGTGGTGCACGTCGGCGGCCTCGTCGCACAACGGGTGGGACGTCGCGGCGGCGGTCCGCAGTGGACTTTCGGGCAGCAAAAGCCTCTGCCCACTTGATTGCCACCACGTTTCCCAGCCCTTAATTGGCTGTTTCCCGAACCGATCTCGCACACAAAAAAGGCCACCGCCACAATGGACGATGACCGATCACAAGAATTGCGCAACGCCCGGCGACGCGGGGCAGGAGCGCCAACCACCGAACCCACCCGACAATAGCCAGGAATGGCGATTACTTCACGCAGGAAGCATCCTAGAACCCCCACCCACCCCCCTGTCAACACCCTCCCCCACCCACCCCACTCTCCCGCCCCACGCCCGCCCCCACGCCCGCCCCCACGCGCGTGATCAAGAGGTTTGCGTCAGTCGTGGCGCTGGAACTGACGTAAACCTCTTGATCACCGGGGACAACCCGGGGTCAACGGGGGCGGGGCGGGGCGGGGGTCAGAGTTCGGCGAGGACGGTGAAGTCGAGGCCGTCGGCCTCGGCGAGGTAGATGCGTTGGCGGACGTGCCGGCGGCGCAGCTGCAACTCGCCCCGGGGGCCGTGGTAGGTGACCGCGTCCGCCGTCGCCCCGATGGCCCGCACGTCCAGGGTGCGGGCGCGGGCGATCAGGGCGGCGAGCAGCATCACACCCTCGTAGCAGGACTCCCCCAGGCTGCCCAGCGGCGGCGCGTCCACGCCGAACCGGCGGGCGAACGCGCCGTGGAAGTCCAGGTTCTCCCGGGTGACCAGGCCGGCGAAGAACCCGGCCGTGCTGAACAGCCGGCGGGTGCCGCCGACACCGCTGGCCAACAGCATGTTCTCGTCCATCAGGGTGCTCAGCCGCAGGCACCGCTGGTCCAGGGCGGAACGGCCGAAGGCCCGGTTGAACCGGACGGCGTCGGCACCGACGAGCAGCATCAGCACCGCGTCGGCCTCGGCCCGCTCGATCTCCCGCAGCACCGGCCCGAAATCCTCGGTGCCCAACGGCAGGAACGCCCGCCCGCACACCCGCGCCCCGTCGTCACGGGCGTACCGCTGCGCGGCCTGCGCGGTGCGGCGCGGCCAGACGTAGTCGTTGCCGACCAGGTACCAGCGGCGTACCCCCTGCTCCCGGGCGAGCAGCCGCATCGCCGGCCGGAGCTGCGCGTCGGGCGTCTCGCTGGTCAGGAACACCCCCTCGGTACGCTCCCCGCCCTCGTACAGGGCGGTGTAGACGTACGGCACCCGGTGCGCGATCCGGGGCGCCACCGCCTGCCGGACCGACGAGATGTGCCAGCCGGTGACCCCCTGCACCGCGCCCGTGGACACCAGCGCCTCCACCTCGGCGGCGACCTGCGCCGGTGGCGCGCCGCCGTCGACCGGCACCAGCCGCAGCTCCCGGCCGAGCACCCCGCCGGCCCGGTTGACCTCCTCCACCGCCAACTGGGCACACAGCTCACAGGTGGGACCGAACATGCCGGCCGGACCGCGCATCGGGAAGACCAGCGCGACGCTGACCACCGACCGGTCGACGGTCAACCAGGGGGCCGCCCCGGCCGTGCCGCCCGAGCGGGGCAACGGCTCCGGCACGCCGTGGGGCCCGGGCACCGGCACGGACATGCTGACATGATTGCCGGCAACCCTGGCGGGCCACCAGACCCGACCGAAAACCGGGACGCTTCGGTAACATGGCAACCCACCGAACGGGGAGAGACATGGCCGACGATCCCACGACGCCCGTCGACCTGATGCGCGCGCTCACCCGCGCCGAACGGCTGCTCGCCCGCCGGGTCGGCGCGGTGCTCACCACCGAGGGGCTCACCGTCGAGGCGTGGCGGGTGCTCTGCCGCCTCGCCGACGGGCAGGGCCACCCGATGAGCGAGGTCTCCACCGAGGAGTCGTTGCCGCCGGGCACCCTGACGAAGCTCGTCGACCAGCTCGTCGACCAGAACCTGGTGCACCGCCGGATCGACCCGTTCGACAGGCGACGCATCCGGGCCTACCTGACCCCCCGGGGCCGCCGCGAACAGGAGCGCATCGACGCCCGCGTCCGGGCCGAGCTGGCCGGGATCATCGACGACGCGGCGCTGACCGGGCAGCTCGTCGACCTGGTCGCCCGCCTCGACCCGCGCCGGCAGCCGGTCCGGGCCGGCTGAACCGCACCGGCCCGGTCCCCGTCGGAGGCGGGAACCGGGCCGGTGGCCGTGCGGGGGTGGTGGGCCGTCAGGCGACCGGCACCGCGTCGGCCCCGGTGCGGGCGGTGGGCCGATGGGGACCTTCCCCCGGCCCCTTCTCCCCGGCCGCGCCCCCGGGCGGGGTGTGCGGGGCGGCCGGGGAGGTGAGCAGGGTGCGCAGGGTGTGGGCGTCGGCGGCGGTGGCGGTGAGCAGGACCGCCGGGCCGCCCGCCAGTGGCAGCCAGGCGGCGGACGCCCCGGGGCCGGTGGGGAGCA
>NZ_JACGMO010000106.1:0-27374 GCF_015354745.1 Micromonospora sp. S-DT3-3-22 | reverse complement strand
GTCCGCCCGTCCACCGGGACGACCGACACGCCCGCTACCGACGACCCGCCGACCGGGGCGGCCGCCGCCGACGACCCGCCGGCCGACGACCGCCCCGGCACGGACCGGGCCGGGGAGCCCGACGCGGACCGTCCCGGCGGCGCGGTGGTCCGCTCGGAGCCGGTGTGACCGGACCCGATCCGGCCGGCGGCGGGTTGGCCGACGAGGCGGCCCAGCCCGGTGCCGGCGAGTTCACCGCCACGGTGATCGTCGACGCCCCCGCCGAACGGGTCTTCGCCGCGCTGACCGACTGGGAGGGGCAGTCCGACTGGATTCCGCTGACCCGGGTCCGGGTGGTCGAGGGCGACGGCGGCGAGGGCAGCCTCGTCGAGGCGGTCACCGCGCTCGGGCCGGCGGCGCTGCGCGACGAGATGCGGGTGGTCCGGGTCGACGCCCCGTACGAGGTGGGCGTGGTGCACTGCGGCAAGCTCCTGCGCGGCCCGGGGGTGCTGCGCTGCACCCCGCTGGCCGACGACCGCACCCAGGTGGTCTGGCACGAGTGGTTCCACCTGCCCGGCGGCACGGCCGGCCGGGTCGCCTGGCCGCTGCTCTGGCCGGGCTCCAAGGCCAGCCTGACGCTGGCCCTGAAACGCTTCGCCCGCCTGGTCGAGTCCGGCCGGCTGCCCCGCCCACCCACGCCCTGACGCCCCGCAGCGCGGCCGGCCGGGTCGCGTCACCCGGCCCCGATGCCGGGTGTCAGGCCCCTGGCCTAGCGTGTGACGGGTGACTGACCTGGTGACCGGCCCCGACGGCCTGCCCCGCTGCGCCTGGGGGGCGAGCACCCCGGACTACGCGACCTACCACGACACCGAGTGGGGCCGCCCGCTGCGCGGCGACGACGCCCTCTACGAACGGCTCACCCTGGAGGCGTTCCAGTCCGGGCTGTCCTGGCTGACCATCCTGCGCAAACGGCAGGCGTTCCGGCTCGCCTTCGCCGATTTCCGGATCGAGCGGGTCGCCGCCTTCGGCGACGCGGACGTGACCCGGCTGCTCGCCGACGCGGGCATCGTCCGCAACCGCGCCAAGATCGAGGCGGCGATCGCCAACGCCCGCGCCGCGCTGACCCTGCCCGCCGGGCTCTCCGCCCTGCTCTGGTCGTACGCGCCGCCGCCCCGGCCGGCCCGGCCCGGGTCGTTCGCCGAGGTGCCGGCGTCGACCCCGGAGTCCGTCGCCCTGGCCAAGGCGCTCAAGAAGCAGGGCTTCCGCTTCGTCGGCCCCACCACGGCGTACGCGCTGATGCAGGCCACCGGCATGGTCGACGACCATCTCGCGGGCTGCCACGCCGGTGCCGTCTCCTCCCGTGATGGGATGGGGTCATGACCGTGACCGACCACCGCAGCACCGGCCCGACGGACGTCGACGGCGGGCCGGGCGGCGACGCCTGGGCGGTGCTGCTCCCGGCCGGGCGGCACGACGCCGAACGCCTCGTCCACCACGACACCCTGGAGCTGGCCGTCCCGGCCGGCGGGCCCGCCCCCCGCCCCGGTGACCGGGTGGCGGTGCTGGCCGACGGGCCGCCCCGGCTGGTGGCGCTGGGCCGGGTGGCCCGCAACGACGAGCGGGCGTTGCTGGTGACCTACACCCGGCGGTCGTTCGACGCGCCGGTGCCGGCCGGGCAGGTGGCCGTCGCCGGCCCGGTCACCCCGCTCGACCCGGGCACCTACCGCGAGCTGGTCGACCGGCTCGGCCCGCCGCCGTCGCGCCGGACCTGGCTGGTCAGCCTCGACCTGCCGATCGAGGCCGAGTCGCGGGCCGAGGCGGTCCGGCTGTTCTGGTCGTACGTGCAGGAGCTGGGCCCGGCCGAGCTGCCCGCGTTCGTCTCGCCCAGCGGCGACGAGCTGGCCATGCAGGCGTTCGTGCTGGGCGTCGAGGCCAACCAGGACCCGGAGGAGGACGACTAGCCGCCCGCCGACCGGGTATGGGCGCACCGGTGCCGGCGCCCGGTCGGCCGGTCGAGGGAGGGCCGATGCGGTTCCAGGACAAGGTCGCATTCGTCACCGGTGGTGCCTCCGGGCTCGGCGAGGCCACCGCCCGGCGGTTCGCCGCCGAGGGTGCCCGGGTGGTGGTCGCCGACATCAACACCGAGGGTGCCGAGCGGCTCGCCACCGACCTGCCCGACGCCCTCGCGGTCACCGTCGACACCGGTGACGCCGACGCGGTGGAGCAGGGCGTCGCCGACGCGGTGCGGCGCTACGGCCGGATCGACCTGATCTTCAACAACGCCGGTATCGACGGCCGGCAGCAACCCCTGCACGAGATGGACGTCGAGAACTGGCAGAAGGTCCGCCGGATCAACGGCGACGGGGTGTTCCACGTGCTCAAGTACGGCATCGAGGCGATGCTGCGCGGCGGCGGGGGCGCGATCGTCAACACCTCGTCCACCACCGGCCTGGCGGCGCAGGAGAACATCTCCCCGTACACATTCACCAAGGCCGGCATCGTGGGGCTGACCCGGTCGGCGGCGGTTGAGTACGCGGCCCGCAACATCCGGGTCAACGCGGTCGCCCCCACGGTGGTGATGACCCCGCTGGTACGGCACTTCATCGACAGCGCGCCCGACCCGGCGGAGATGCGGGCCCGGATGGAGTCGTTCAACCCGAAACCCGGCATCCCCAGCCCGGACGACGTGGCCGGTGTGGTGCTGTTCCTCTGCTCCGACGACGCGGCCTGGATCACCGGCCACACGGTGCCCATCGACGGCGGGTACGTGGCCCGCTGACGCCGGCATGTCGTCGCGCGCCCGCCCGGCCGGCCCACCCGGCTCAGTTGCCCTGGAAGACCGGCTTCTGCTTGTTGACGAACGCGGTGGTGGCGGCCCGGTGGTCGGCGGTGCCGCCGCAGATCGACTGGGCCTGCGCTTCGGCGGCGAGGGCGTCGGCGAGGGTGCCCGCGTCGGCGATGGAGAGCTGCCGCTTGATCGCCCCGTACGCGACGGTCGGGCCGGCGGCGAGCCGGGCGGCCAGCTCGTGCGCGGTGGGCAGCACCTGCTCGTCGTCGTCGACCAGCCGGGTGAGCAGGCCCAGCCGGGACGCCTCGTCGGCGGCGACCGGCTCGGCGAGCATCAGCAGCTCGACGGCCTTGGCGTGGCCGACCAACCGGGGCAGCGTCCAGGACGCCCCGGTGTCGGCGGCGAGGCCCACCCCGGCGAACGCCATCAGGAACTTCGTCTTCGGCCCGCCGATCCGGAAGTCGGCCAGGAACGCCAGCGAGGCGCCCGCCCCGGCGGCCATGCCCCGGACGGCGGCGACCACCGGCTTGGGCAGGTTGGCCAGCCGGGCGGCGATCGGGTTGTAGTGCGCCCGGACGGTGTCCAGCGGGTCCCGGCCCGGCGACTCCAGGATCTGTACGTGCTCGCGCAGGTCCTGGCCGGCGCTGAACGAGCCACCCGAGCCGGCCAGCACCACGGCCCGGCAGGACCGGTCGGTCTCCAGCGCGGCCAGCGCGTCCCGCAGCGCCTCCTTGAGCGCCACGTCGAGCGCGTTCATCGCGGTGGGGCGGTTCATGGTCAGGGTGACCACGCCATCGGTGCGGTCGACGAGCAGCGGCTCGGTCACGTCTCTAACGGCCCTTCTGTCGGGGGACCCGGTTGCCGGCGTCGAGGCACTGCTCGACGTACCGGTCGGCGGCCGGCCGGAGCCGGGCGGCGTGCCGGTCGAAGAAGCTGGCGGCGGCGGTGCCGGGCCAGCGTTCGGGGAGCAGTGCCGGAGGGAGTTGAGGGTCCTGGAACAGGAAGGTACGCCACGCGTGCACCAGCCGGAACCGGGCCGCGTACGCCTCCTCGTCGCCACTGCGTACGGTCACCCCGGCGAGTTGGGCGCGCTGCTCGGCGACGAACCGCTCGTACGCGTGCCCGATCTCGCCGAGGTCCCAGGCGCGGCGGACCACGCCCATCGCCCCGGGGGTGCCGGCGGCGTGCGCGGCGGTGAACCGCTCGTAGCGCACCCCGGCCTCCTCCAGCAGCAGGTCGACGTCCTCGCTGGCCCGGGTCGCCACCCAGGTGTGCTCGTCGAGGGTGCCGTAGCCGAGGAAGCTGAGGTTGGCGGCGAGCCGCTGCCGGTCCCGCCGGGCGGTCGGGGTGGACAGGACGAGCAGGTCGAAACGCCCGTCCCAGGTGATCCGGCCGGTGCGGTAGATCCGGGCGGCGGCCTCGTCGAGCCGGCGGACCGCCTTCGGTGTGATCGAATACCCGGGCCCGGAGGCGAGCCGCAGCGGCTCCAGCCAGCCCTGGCGCACCATCCGGGACACGGCGGTCCGGACGGCCGGCGGGGCGACGCCGAGCGGGGCCAGCAACTTCACCAGGGCGGCGACCGGTGCGCGCCCACCTCGCGTGCGGAGATGGTCGCCGTACAGGTCGAAGAGTGCCGACCGTGCCTGCATGACCGCACATTGTGACAGGCCTTCTCAAGATAAGCTAGATGCTGTTACATCAATGCTGCTCCGGTTTGGGTCCGGCGGTGTTCATCAGGGAAAATCGTGGTCGACGCCCCCGCGTACCTTGCGGGTGGTCATCACGAAGTGGCTGTGGGGCAGTACACCGACCCTGATGTATAGGTCTGAGGGGAGACAACATGGCGGCGATGAAGCCGCGGACGGGCGACGGTCCGCTGGAAGTCACCAAGGAGGGTCGGGGCATCGTCATGCGGGTCCCGCTGGAGGGCGGTGGCCGGCTCGTCGTCGAGATGACTCCCGACGAGGCCAACGCGCTCGGTGACGCGCTGAAGGCGGCTGCCGGCTGATCGGCCGACACTCCGCGCGGTGCCGCGCGGAAGGTCCCTGGTCCCTGAGTCACCGGCACCGCCGGTGACTCAGGGACCTCGTCTGTCCCCAGCGGGTCGTCGAGGTCCCGCACCGCCAACTTTTCCCGGAGGTACGGTCCAGCGTGCTCGCCATCAGTCTCGCCGCCACCCCCGACGGGTCGGACGTCATCGTCCTGCCCGTCCGCGCCGCCACCGACGCGGACGACGCCGCACCGGCGCTGGTCGCCACCGCGTCGCCGCCCACCGACGAGGTGCGGGCGCAGGCGCGGGCGCTGCTGCCGGTCACCCGGCTTACCGGGCGGGCGGGCGAGACGCTGACCCAGCTACGCCCCGGTGGTTCCCCGGCCCGGCTGCTGCTGCTCGGCGTGGGCGACGGCGGGGAACGGGCCTGGCGGACGGCCGGCGCCGCGCTGGCCCGTGCCGCCGTAGCTGAGACACATGTCACGTTGGCGGTGCCGGTCGACGCGTCCGCCGGGGTCGTCCGGGCCGTCGTCGAGGGGCTGCTGCTCGCCTCGTACCGGTTCCGGCTGACCGAGGCGGGGACGACGCCCGCGCTGGCCGGGGTGACCCTGCTGACCACCACGCCGGACGCGTACACCGGGGCGGTCGAGACGGCCCGGACCACCGCCGCGATGACCCGCCTCGCCCGGGACCTGACCAACACCCCCTCGGCGGTGAAGAACCCGCAGTGGTTCGCCGCCCAGGTGGCCGAGGCCGCCGCCGACCGGCCCGACCTGCACCTGCGGGTACGCGGGCCGCAGGAACTCGCGGACGAGGGCTTCGGGGGCATCCTCGCCGTCGGCGCCGGCTCGGCCAGCGGCCCCCGCCTGGTCGAGCTGGACTGGCGGCCCGCCGACGCCCGGCAGCACGTCGTCCTGGTCGGCAAGGGGATCACCTTCGACACCGGCGGCATCTCGATCAAGCCGGTGCCGGCGATGAAGCTGATGCGCAAGGACATGGCCGGCGCGGCGGCGGTGGTCGCGGCCACCCTCGGCGCGGCGGCGCTGCGGCTGCCCGTCCGGGTCACCGCGCTGACCCCGCTGGCCGAGAACATGGTCAGCGGGTCGGCGTTCCGCCCCGGCGACGTCATCCGGCACTACGACGGGACGACCAGCGAGACCACCAACTCCGACGCCGAGGGGCGGCTGGTGCTCGCCGACGCGCTCGGCTACGCGGCCCGGGAACTCCGCCCCGACCTGCTGCTCGACCTGGCCACCCTGACCGGCGCGAACGCGGTGGCGCTGGGCAAGCGGACCGGCGCGCTGTACAGCGACAACGACGAGTTGGCCGCCGCCGTGCTGGCCGCCGTGGCCGACGCGGGCGAGGCGGCCTGGCGGATGCCGCTGCCCGCCGACTACCTCGAACACCTCGGCAGCGACCTGGCCGACCGGCACAGCTCCCCGGACCGGGGGGCCGGCTCGGTGATGGCCGCGCTCTACCTGCGCGAGTTCACCGGGGAGCTGCGGGACCGCTGGCTGCACATCGACATGTCCGCGCCGTCCTGGGCCGACGGCGACGACGCCGAGCTGACCCGGGGCGCGACCGGCTGGGGCGTCCGGGGCCTGCTGCGCTGGCTGGCGACGCTGGACTGAGCCGCCGCCGGACCGGGTGCCCGTCCCGCGCCCCGGCGCGGCCGGCGCCCGGTCCTGCTCAGCGCCCGGTCGTGCTCAGCACTTGACTGCGGCCAGCAGGCCGTGGCCGACCGGGAGCAGGGCCGGAATCCACTGCTCGGCCTCCCGGATCGCCTTGACCGTCTCCCGCATGGTCACCGTCTCGGCGTCCCGGGCGGCCGGGTCGCCGATCCGGCCACCGGCGAAGCCGCCGTTGAGGGCGAGCACCCCACCGGGGCGCAGCAGCCGCAGGGCGGCGTCGACGTACGCGGCGGAGCCGGTCGTCTCACCGTCGACGAAGATCAGGTCGTACGCGCCGTCGGCGAGCCGGGGCAGCACGTCCAGCGCCCGGCCGGTGATGATCCGGGTACGACCGGACGGGAAACCCGCCTCGACGAAGATCCGCCGGGCGATCCGCTGGTGCTCGACCTCGACGTCGATGGTGGTGAGCACCCCGTCGGCGCGCATCCCGCGCAGCAGCCACACCCCGCTGACCCCGGTGCCGGTGCCGATCTCCACCACCGCGCGGGCGTTGCCGGCGGCGGCGAGCAGGCGCAGCGCCGACCCGGCGCCGGGGGTGACCGCGTCGAGGCCGACCTCCCGGGCGAGGCTCCGGGCGGTCCGCAGCACGATGTCCTCTCCGACGTACGACTCGGCGAACTGCAACGACTGCGCCGTCGGGCTGCCGGAACTGGCGACCGTGGCGATGGGACACCTCCGGGCGGTGGTGATGGTGCGGGGAGCGGGTGGGCGCTATGAGCCTAGAGGCGAGGCTCCTTCGGCGCAGCCGCGAGTCCACCCGTGACGGTCCGGACGGCGCGGCGGCGGCCCGGCGGGTGGGGCACGGCACCGGTCCGGGCGGCGCGCAGCCGGGCGGTGGGCGGGTGCGGGCGGACAAGAGCTGACTCCGCCCGGCGCATCCGTGCAATCCTGGATGGGGTGCCCCCTGCGCCGTGACCGCCACCCCCGGTCGTGGCCCGGGGCACCGGGGGACGACTGGGAGGCACCGACGTGACCGACGGCTGGGACTGGCGAGTGCCCGGCGGGACTCCGGGTTCGGCGGGGCCGCCGCCCGGCCCGCCGCAGACGGCCCCGGCGACGCCGTACGGCGGTGCCGGCGGGTCGGCCTCACCCTGGTGGTCCGACGCGCTCGCCGACCCCTGGCGGGACCCGTACGCCCCGGCTGCGGTCGTGCTGCCCAGCGTGCCGGCCGCCGGCGCCGCGCCGGAGCCGGTCACCGACCCGGATGCGCCCGGCCGGCCTCGGCTGCGCCAACTGCTGCTCGTCCCGCTGATCGTGGCGTTGCTCGCCGGCACCCTGGGCGGTGCCCTCGGGTACGCCTTCGCGGTGCGCGGCGGTGTCGGCGGCGGGGTCACCCTGGGGGCCGGCCCGGCCGAGGGTCCCGCGCTGGCCCAGCGTCGCCCGGACTCGCTGGCCGGGGTCGCCGGCCGGGTCCTGCCCAGCGTGGTGACGATCCGGGTGGCCGGCCCGGCCGGCACCAGCGAGGGGTCCGGGTTCATCGTCAGCACCGACGGTTACGTGGTCACCAACGACCATGTGGTCGCTGACGGCACCGGCCGGGCGTCGGTGACCTTCAACGACGGCAGCAGCTCCCCGGCGACGGTGGTCGGCCAGGACCCGGAATCGGACATCGCGGTGATCAAGGTGAACCGCACGGGGCTGCGGCCGATCGAGTTCGGTGACTCGGACGCGCTCGCGGTGGGGGACCCGGTGCTGGCCATCGGTTCGCCGCTGTCCCTGGCGAACACGGTCACCGCCGGCATCATCAGCGCGTTGGACCGCACCATGCAGGCGGGGGAGCCGGGCGGGCCGGTCCGCTACTACGCGGCGATCCAGACCGACGCGGCGGTCAACCACGGCAACTCGGGTGGCCCGCTCGTCGACTCCGCCGGCCGGGTGATCGGGGTGAACTCGACGATCAAGTCGCTGGTGGCGGAGGGGCAGGAAGCGGGGAACATCGGGCTCGCCTTCGCCATCCCGATCAACCAGGCGAAACGGATCACCCAGGACATCATCGGCACGGGCAAGGCCCGGCGTACCGTGATCGGGGCCCAGGTCGCCGGGACCGGGACGGCCACCCGGGCGGGCGTCGGGGTCCGCCTGGCGGCCGTGGAACCGGCCGGTCCGGCGGCCGGCGCGGGGCTGCGGACCGGGGACGTCGTGCTCAGGCTCAACGGTCGGCCGATCAACGATCCGACCGACCTGATCGCCCTGGTCCGCAAGTTCGCCCCCGGGTCGGTGGTGACGGTGGAGTACCGGCGCGGGTCGACCCGGCAGAACGCCTCGGTGACGCTCGCCGCGGACGCCAAGTGAGGGCCGTTCACCCCCTCCCGAACCGGGGCCTGACGTGCGTAGGCTTGGGTCGACGTGACGAGGAGGCCCTGCGGTGCTCGACAACCTGAACTGGTGGGAGATCGGCGTCCTGCTGCTCCTGGCACTGCTGATCTTCGGGGACCGGCTGCCCAACGTCATCAGCGACGGCCTGCGGATGGTGCGTAACCTGCGCGCGATGGCCCGCAACGCGACCGGCGACCTGAGCCGTGAGCTGGGCACCGACATCCAGCTGGAGGACCTGCACCCGAAGGCGTTCATCCGCAAGCACCTGCTCAGCGAGGAGGACGAGCAGGCGATCCGCAAGCCCCTCCAGGGCGTCTACGACGACCTGCGGGCGGACGTCACCGGGGTGCACGAGGAACTCAAGGGCGTCGCCGACCGGATCGACCCGAGGGCCGCCGCCCGCAAGAGCACCGCGACGAGCACCGCCACTCCTGCTCCCGCGCCGGCCCCCCGCCCCAGCTACGACGACGCCACCTGAGCGGCGGCCCGGCAGCGCGTTGATCCCCGCAACGGGGCCCCGGTAGCGGTATCCCCCGGTGGGGATACCGCATCATCGGCCCAGCCGGGTCGATCACACCCGGGACGCGGTCAGCGCCCGGCGGGCTTGAGCCCCAGCGACTTGCCGAGCAGCGACTCCCGGCGTACCGCCAGCCGGTCGGCCACCTGGTGCAGCGCCTTCGCGGCGGGCGCGTCCGGCGCGGCCAGCACGATCGGGGTGCCGGCGTCGCCGCCCTCACGGACCCGGCTGTCCATCGGGATCTGGCCCAGCAGCGGCACCTGCGCGCCGATCGTCCGGCTCAGCGACTCGGCCACGGCCTCGCCACCACCGGAGCCGAAGACCTCCATCCGGGACCCGTCCGGCAGCTCCAGCCAGGACATGTTCTCGATGACGCCGACGATCCGCTGGTGGGTCTGCAACGAGATCGCGCCGGCCCGCTCGGCGACCTCGGCCGCCGCGGCCTGCGGGGTGGTCACCACCAGGATCTCGGCGTTGGGCAGCAGCTGGGCGACCGAGATGGCGATGTCGCCGGTGCCCGGGGGCAGGTCGAGCAGCAGGACGTCCAGTTCACCCCAGTAGACGTCGCCGAGGAACTGCTGCAACGCCCGGTGCAGCATCGGGCCCCGCCACACCACGGCCGCGTTGCCCGGGGTGAACATGCCGATCGAGATGACCTTCACGCCGTTCGCCTGCGGCGGCATGATCATGTCTTCCACCCGGGTGGGCTTGCCCTCCGCGCCGAGCATCCGGGGCACCGAGTGGCCGTAGATGTCGGCGTCGACCACGCCGACGGACAGGCCCCGGGCGGCCAGCGCGGCGGCCAGGTTGACCGTGACGCTGGACTTGCCGACGCCGCCCTTGCCGCTGGCCACCGCGTAGACCCGGGTGCGGGAGCCCGGCTGGGCGAACGGGATCACCGGCTCGGCGGTGCCGGTGCCCCCGCGCAGTTTGCCCTGCAACTCCTGCCGCTGCTCCGGGCTCATCACCCCGAACTCGATCTCCACGCCGCTCACCCCGGGCACCGCGCCGACGGCGGCGGTGATGTCCCCGCGCAGCTTGTCCTTCAGCGGGCAGCCGGCCACGGTGAGCAGCAGCCCGACCCGGACCACGCCGTCCTCGCCGATCTCGGCGGAGCGGACCATGCCGAGGTCGGTGATGGGCCGACGGATCTCCGGGTCGTTGACGGTGGCCAGCGCGGCCTGGATCGCGTCGGAGAGGGTGCTGACGGGAGCTGACATGCGGGCAATGCTACGTCGGGCGGCCGGGGCGTCCGCCAACAGCGGGGCCGGGTGTGAGCGAATCGATCGGCCGGCCGGGGCCACCCCGTCCCACCGGACAAAGCCGGACGATCGGGTACGGGTGCCCGGCCCGCTCAGCTGTCCGGGCGGTGACCGTCGCGGGCGTAGTCGCCGTCGAGATCGTCGCGCGGCTCGTCGAGCGGCGGCTCACCCCCGCCGGACCGGCCCTCACCGCGCGGCCGTTCCGGCTGCCGCAACTCCCGTTTCTGCCGCCGCTGCGCCGCCGCGTCCAGCTCCTCGGCCAGCCGGGCCAGCTCCGAACGGAGGAAGTCCCGGGTCGCCACCTCACCCAGGGCGATCCGCAGCGCGGCCACCTCCCGGGCCAGGTACTCGGTGTCCGCCTTCTGCATGGTCGCCCGGCGACGGTCCTCCTCCAACGCCACCCGGTCCCGGTCGGTCTGCCGGTTCTGCGCGAGCAGGATCAGGGGGGCCGCGTACGACGCCTGCAACGACAGCACCAGGGTCAGGAACGTGAACGTGTACGGGTCGAAGCGCAGGTCCGCCGGGGCCAGGGTGTTCCAGCCGAACCACAGCGCGATCACCACCGTCATGTAGACGATGAAGTTCGCCGTGCCCATGCCCCGGGCGATCCCCTCCGACCAGCGGCCGAACGCCTCCGGGTCGAACCGGGGCAGCTTGACGCCCCGGGGCTCGCGCGGCTGGTCCAGCCGCTCGGTCCGCCGCTGGTCAGCCATCGGTGTCACCGCCTACCGGCGTGGTGGGCAGCTCCGTCGACTCGTCCGCGCCCGGGGTGGACACGGCGTCGCGGTCCCGCCAGTCCCGGGGCAGCGAGTGGTCGAGCACGTCGTCGACGGTGACCGCGCCGACCAGCCGGTTGTTCCGGTCGACCACCGGCATCGCGACCAGGTCGTAGGTGGCCATCCGGCGGGTTATCTCCGGCAGCGGGGTGGTCGGCCGCAGCGGATCGATGTCGTTGATCACCACCCCGCCGAGCAGGTCGGCCGGGGGTTCGCGCAGCAGCCGCTGGAAGTGCACGATGCCCAGGTAGCGGCCGGTCGGGGTGGTCATCGGGGCGCGGGTCACGAAGACCTGCGCGGCGATCGCCGGGGAGAGCTGCTCCTCCCTGATCCGGGCCAGCGCCTCGGCGACCGTGGCGTCCGGCGGCAGGATCACCGGTTCGGAGGTCATCACGCTGCCCGCCGTACCGGAGGTGTACTTGAGCAGTTGGCGGACCGGGTCGGCCTCGTCCGGTTCCATCAGGTCGAGCAGCACGTCCTGCTCCGGCGGGGGCAGCTCGTTGAGCAGGTCGGCGGCGTCGTCCGGGTCCATCTCCTCCAGCACGTCGGCGGCCCGTTCCCGGTCCAGCGCGGCGAGAATCTCCACCTGGTCGCGTTCGGGCAGCTCGCTGAGCACGTCGGCGAGACGTTCGTCGTCGAGGGCCGCCGCGACCTCGTTGCGCCGGGCGTCGGGCAGATCCTGCAGCGCGTTGGCCAGGTCGGCGGGGCGCATGTCCTCCAGTACGGCCAGCAGGTTGGCCGTACCCCGGTTGTCGGCGATGCCACTCAACCCGCGTACCCGGTCCCAGTCCACCTGGTGCAGGTGGCCACGGCGGGTCAACCGGCTGGACTGCTCGCGGACGGCGACCCGGGACAGCGACCACTCGCCGCCCCGGCTGCACTCCATCGCCACGTCGACGACCGCGCCGGGCTGGCCGCCCGGTTCGAGCTGCACCCGCCGGTCCAGCAGTTCCTGGAGGACGAGCAGCTCGTTGGGGCGTTTGGAGAAGCGGCGCAGGTTGAGGGTGCCGCTGCCGAGCACGATCGCGTCGGCGTCGATGGAGGTGATCCGGTTGATGGACAGGAAGATACGGCGGCGCATCGGCATCTCGGCCACCAGACCCACCACCTCGGGCGGGCGCTGGGTCGGCCGGATCCGGGCCACGGCGTCGCGGACCCGCCCCACCTGGTCGCCGTTCGGGTCGAAGACGGCGACTCCGGCGAGTCGAGCGATGTAGACCCGGTTCGGCGTGCTCACGGCCACCAGCCTAAGCGCCTAATGTTTATCACCATGTCGACCCTGGCCTACGAGATCGTGGACGTCTTCACCGACCGCCCGTTCGCCGGCAACCCCCTGGCCGTGGTGTTCGGCGCCGAAGCGCTGGCCACCGAGCAGATGCAGGTGCTGGCGATGGAGTTCAACCTGTCGGAGACGGTGTTCGTGCTGCCGCCGACCCAGGTGGGCGCCACCTACCGGGCCCGGATCTTCACCCCGACCGGGGAGTTGCCCTTCGCCGGTCACCCCAGCGTCGGCGCGGCGGTCACCGCCAGCCGCCGTGGCCTGTTCCCCGCCGGGTCGGTCAGCCAGGAGTGCCACGCCGGGGTGCTGCCGATCGAGGTGACCGCGAACGGCGCCACCCTGACCGGCGGCACCCCCACCCTCGGGCCGGAACTCGACCCGGAACCGCTGCTGGAGATGGCCGGGCTCACCGCCGCCGACCACGCCGGCCCGGCCCCCCGGGTGGCCGGCTGCGGGCTGGAGTTCCCCTACCTGCCGGTGCACCCCGACGCGGTGGCCCGGGCCCGGGTCAACACGGTGGCCGCCCAGCGGTACGGGGTGGAGCACGTCAGCGTCTTCTCCTGGGACGCCGACACGCGTACCGCCCACGCCCGGGTCTTCGTGCCGGGGCTCGGCGTGCCCGAGGACCCGGCCACCGGTTCGGCCGCCCTCGGGCTGGGGGTGTGGCTGGTCGCCAGCGGTCTGCTCCCCGGCACCGGCCGCAGCGATTACGCCGTCCGGCAGGGCGCGGAGATCGGCCGCCCGTCCGCCCTGGCCTGCACGGTGACCGCCGAGGACGGGACGGCGGTCGGCACGACCGTGACCGGCCAGGTGATGCCGGTCGCCCGGGGCGAGATCCTGGTGCCGCCGTTCGTCGGGTGACCGGGCTACCGTCGCCCCCGTCCGGGCCGGCGACGGCAGTCGGGTGCCGACCGGGTGGGAGCTGCGAGAGGATGCGGGTGTGACGGACGAGGTGGACGCCTCCCGGTCGACGCCACTGGTCGACGAGGCGATCAAGAAGGCGGCCGTGGCCTGGGTGGGGATCGGCGACGGGCCGGCGGTCGCGCTGTGGTGCGTACCCCTGGAGGGGTCGTTGTTCGTGGTCAGCGGGCCGGGGGAGCAGACCGCGCCGGGGCTGGCCGACGCCGCCACGGCCCGGGTGACCCTGCGCGGCGACCACGGCGGGCGCATCGTGACCTGGCCGGCCCGGGTGACCCGGCTCGCCCCGGGCAGCCCGCAGTGGGAGACCTCCGCCCCGCTGGTGGCGGCGAAGCGGCTCAACGCCTCCGGCCCGACCGCCGACCTGGTGGCCCGCTGGGCGGCCGACGGCTGCGCGCTGACCCGGCTCGTCCCGGACGGCGCGCCGGACGCCGGGGACGCCCTGCCGGACACCTCGCTGGCCGCCGAGCCCCGGGGCGCGGCCGTGGTCCGGGCCACCCGCAAGCCGTTCCGCCTGCACCGGGTCCGCCGCCGCTGACCTGCGGCCCGGCGCGGTGTGGCCGCCGCCGCCCGTGTGAGGATGACCCACCGTGTCCTCCGCCCCACCGCCGCCGCGTCCGCCCGTCGACCCGCTCACCGTCGGCGTCCTCGTGCTCGCCGTCGCCTCGGTCTCGTCGTCGGCCCCGCTGATCGCCTTCGCGGCGGCACCGGCGCTGGCCGTGGCGTGCTGGCGGAACCTGCTCGCGGTCACCGTGCTCGCCCCGTTCACGCTGGCCCGCCGCCGGGCCGAACTGCGTGCCCTGACCGTGGGGGCGGGCCGCCGGGAAGGCTGGTACTGCGTGCTGTCCGGGGTGGCGCTGGCCGCGCACTTCGCCACCTGGATGCCGAGCGCCAAGCTCACCTCGGTCGCGGCGGCCACCGCGCTGGGCGCCACCCAACCGGTCTGGCAGGGGCTGATCGCCCGGTGGCAGGGCCGGCGGCTGTCGTACCCCGTCTGGGTCGGCATCGGGGTGGCGGTGACCGGCGCGGTGCTGGCGACCGGCGCGGACGTCGGCGTCTCCGGCCGGGCCTTCGCCGGTGACCTGCTCGCGGTGGTCGGCGGGATGTTCGCCGCCGTCTACACCGCGTTCGGTGAACGCGCCCGCGCCACCATCAGCACCACCACCTACACCACCATCTGCTACGGGGTGTGCGCGGCGATCCTGCTGCTGGTCTGCCTGGTCACCGGGGTACGGCTGCACGGCTGGGGCGCCAGCACCTGGCTGGCGATCGTCGGGCTGGTGGTGGGGGCCCAACTGCTCGGCCACTCGATGTTCAACCACGCGCTGCGCCGGGTGTCGGCGACCACGATCAGCGTGCTGATCCTGCTGGAGGCCCCCGGTGCGGCGCTGATCGCCTGGGCCTGGCTGGGGCAGTTGCCCCGCCCGTACGCGCTGCCCGGGTTGGCGCTGCTGCTCGCCGGGGTGGTCGTGGTGGTGCTCGGCGGTGCCCGTACGGGCCGGCGTGCCGCCCCGGCCGCGCTGCCCGCCGACGCCGCCCCACCGGCACCCTGACCACCTGCGCGGTTGCCCTGACCGCCCGGCCAGGTCGCCCGCCGGTGGGTCCGTTCGTCGCGATTCCGCCCGAACGGCGGGCACGGGTCCCGTCCGCACGTGAGAGTGCGGGGGGAGGTGGGGCGATGGCGGGGCGCAGCGCGGACGACGACCGCAGCGGCACCGTGGTCACCCCGTCGGCCGAGTTCCCGCCGCTGGACCCGGCCGAGGTGGATACCCTGCGCCGGGTCGGCGCGCACTGGCGGGTCGATGCGCCACCCACCCTGCCGGTCGACCCGACCCTGGACCGCTACCGGAACCGTCCCACCCCGGGCCGGTTCAGCCGGCTGGCCCCGATCGCGCTGTTCCGGCCGGCGCCGGGCCCGGCGGGCGGGCGGGACGGGCTGGTCGCCGCCGAACCGGCCGACCAGCCGCACTCCCCCCTCGGCCGCCGGCTGGGCCGGGTCCGCCGGGTGTTCCTCGGCCCGCCGCTGGCCAGCGCGGCCGTGCTGCACGAGCGGATGCGCAAACTGGTGGCCCTGCCGGTGCTCTCCTCCGACCTGCTCAGCTCGGTCGCGTACGGGCCGGAGGCGCTGCTGACCGTGCTGGTGCTGGCCGGCAGCGGGGCGTTGGGCCTGGCGCTGCCCCTGTCGGCCGGGCTGGTGCTGCTGATGGTCGCCGTCGGGGTCTCGTACCGGCAGACCATCCCGGCGTACCCGCACGGGGCCGGGTCGTACCTGGTGGCGGGGGACAACCTGGGGGTCGGCGCGGGGCTGACCGCCGCCGCCGGGCTGATGCTCGACTACGTGCTGACCGTGTCGGTGTCGATCGCGGCGGGCGTGCACGCGATCACCTCGGCGCTGCCGGGGCTGACGCCGTTCGCCGTGCCGCTCGGGGTGCTGGTGATCCTGCTGCTGCTCGCCGGCAACCTGCGCGGGGTACGCGCCGCCGGCAACCTCTTCGTCCTGCCGACGTACGCCTTCGTGGCCGCCGTGCTCGGGTTGCTCGTGGTCGGCTACCTGCGGGCGGCGGGCCGGGGTTTCGCGCCGGTGGCCCCGCCGGTGGTGCCGGCGACGGAGGGGCTGGGGCTGCTGCTGGTGCTGCGGGCGTTCGCTTCCGGGGCGGTGTCGATGACCGGCATCGAGGCGGTCTCCAACGCGGTCCCCGCGTTCCGTGCGCCGGAGTGGCGCAACGCGCGGACCACGCTGGCCTGGATGGTGGCGATGCTGGTGGTCCTCTTCGCCGGGCTGACCCTGCTGATCCACCTGGCCGGCCTGGTGCCCCGCCCCGACGAGACGCTGCTGTCCCAACTCGCCCGGCTCACCTTCCCCACCGGCCCGTGGTACGCCGTCGTCCAGGTGACCACCGCGCTGATCCTGCTGCTGGCGGCGAACACCGCGTTCAACGACTTTCCCCGGCTGCTGTTCTTCATGGCCCGCGCCGGTCACGCCCCCCGCCGCTTCCTGCACCTGGGCGACCGGCTGGCGTTCGGCAACGGCCTGGTCGCGCTGGCCGGGACGGCGGTCGTCGTGTTCGTCGCGTTCGGCGGTCACACCGAGAAACTGATCCCGTTGTACGCGGTGGGGGTGTTCCTCGCCTTCACCCTGTCGCAGAGCGGCATGGTGGTGCACTGGCGGCGGCACCGGGGCGGTGGCTGGCGGCGGCGGGCGGCGGTCAACGGCGTCGGCGCGGCCCTGTCCGGTCTGGTGCTGCTCACCGCGGCGGTGGCGAAGTTCACCGAGGGCGCCTGGGTGGTGGTGGTCGCCGTACCGCTGCTGGTGCTGCTCTTCGCCCGGATCCACCGGCACTACCGCACCCTGCACGCCGCCCTGGCCCTGCGTCCTCCAACTCCCGTCCCCGCCCCGCCGGCCGCCGCCTGCGGACCCGCCGCCGGGCCGCCGGAACCCGCCGCCGGACCGTCCGGCGCACCGGCGGGCAGGCCCGTCGAGGGCGAGGAGGTGCCGCAGGAGCTGCGCCACCTGGTGGTGGTCCCGGTGGTACGCCTCAACCGCGCCTCGATGCGCGCCCTGGCGTACGCCGTGTCACTGGGCCGGCCGACGCTGGCGGTGCACCTCGCCCCGGAGGACGCCGAGGCGGACCGGTTCCGGGAGCAGTGGCGGGCCTGGGGGGACCACGTCCGGCTGGAGACGATCGTCTCGCCGTACCGGGCGGTGGTCGGGCCGCTGGCGCACTACCTGGAGGCGCTGCACGCCGCCGCGCCGGAACTGGTGCTGACCGTGGTGGTGCCGGAGGTGGTGCTGCGCCGGCCGTGGCACCGCCTGCTGCACAGCCGTACCGGCCAACGGCTGCGCCGGGCGTTGCGGGCGCTGCCCGGGGTGGTGGTGACCAGTATTCCGGTCCACGTCGTCGACTAGCACGGCCCCGGTGACTCCGGTCGGGTCAGGCGGTGATGCCGACGGCGGCGGCGCTGGCGGCCCAGAGGCGCGCGGCGAGCGCCGGGTCGGCGGCTCGCGGCCAGGGCCGGCGCAGTCGCCGGTCGGCGTAGTAGCCGCCGTCGACCAGCCGGGACGCCGGCTGGTTGGCGAGCCAGACGAGCGTCTCCGCGCCCTTCTCCGGGCTGCGGAACGGCATCACCCGCATGCCGAGGGCGACCAGCCGGCTGTCCGCGCCGAACCGGGTCCGCACCACCCCCGGGTGGAACGAGTACGCCGGGATGTCGGGCCAGCGCCGGGCGGCCTCGGCGGCGAACAGGATGTTGGCCTGCTTGCTGGTGCCGTACGCACGGATCGGCCGGTAGCGGCGTAGCGCGGCGTTGAGGTCGTCCGGGTCGAGGGTCCCGCTACGGTGCGCGCCGGAGGCGGTCACCACCAGCCGGCCGACCCGGTCGACCAGCAGGTTGCTCAGCAGGAACGGGGCCAGGTGGTTGGCCTGGATCGACAGCTCGAACCCGTCGACAGTGGTGAGCGGCTCCAACACGATCGCCCCGGCGTTGTTCGCCAGCACGTCGATCCGGTCGTACGCCGCCCGCAGCCGCTCGGCGAGCCCGCGTACGTCGTCGAGCACGGCGAAGTCGGCGCGGAACAGTTCGGGGCGTTCGCCGGACGCCTCGCGTACCCGGTCGCCGGCGGCCTGGAGGCGGGCCGGATCCCGGCCGACGAGCGCCACCCGGTCGCCGCGCCGGGCCAGTGCCACCGCGGCGGCCAGGCCGATGCCCGAACTGGCCCCGGTCACCACCACGGTCCGCCGCCCGGTGACGTCTTCCACAGGTCCATCCACCCCGGTCACGGCACGAGGTTACCGTGGCGTCACCACGTTCACGGGGGTCGTCGGGTTCTCGTCACGTGCGGGTGACCGGGTGGGCCGCCCAGGGTGCCCGGGGCGGCCCCACCGCTCAGTACGAGGTGCCGTAGCCGGTCGTCGACTCCTGGTTGGCCAGCCAGACGAAGAAGACCACCATGGCGATGGTGGCCAGCACCGCGATGACGGTGGAGATCCACCCGACGACGATGCCGGCGGTGGCGAAGCCCGCACCGCCCTCCCCCCGCTCCCGGATCTGCCGCCGGGCCACGTGGCCGAGGATCGCGCCGATGAGGCCGACGTAGCCGCCGAGCCCGTAGCCGCACAGCCCGATCGCACCGATGATCGAGACGATCATCGAGGCGATGGCGAGGCCGTTCTGCGGCGGCGGGGGCTGGTAACCGCCGTAACCGGCGTACCCCATCGGCTGCGGGTAGCCGACGGGCTGCGGGTAGGCGGCAGCGGCGGCGTACGGGTCGACCGGGGCGGCCTGGGCGGGGATGTGCGGCGCGCCCGCGTACGGGTCGGCCGGGGCGTACGGGTCCTTGCCGACCGGTGGGGCGGACATGGGCGGGCCACTGGCCTGCAGTGTCGGGTCGGGTTGCTGCGCCGACCAGGCCGGGTCCGACCAGCCGTCGGAGGGCGGGGGGTAGGTCATCTGATCTTCTCCGTCGCATGTAGGTGCGCCGTCAGGGTAGCCAGGACCGCACAGCGGCGAGGTCGGCCCCGTGGTGGCTCGTTGCCCCCGTCCGGTCGAGCGGGCAGGATGCCGGCATGGCTATCGACGCGCGTGGGGCCGACCGATCCGGCAGCCGACCGAGGCGGGACGTGAGCCGCCCCGGCCTGGCCCGGCGCACCCGCGCCACCACCGGTGGCAGCCAACCCGGCCAGGACGAACCGGTGCCGCTGCCGGACCCGGTGACCATGCGGCTGGACGGCCGGGTCGCCCTGGTCACCGGCGCGGGCAGCGCCGACGGCATCGGGTACGCCACCGCCCGCCGACTGGCCGACCTGGGCGCCCGGGTGGCGATCGTCTCCACCACCCGGCGTATCCACGAGCGGGCCGGTGAGCTGGGCGTGACCGGTTTCGTCGCCGACCTGACCGACGAGTCCGAGGTCGGCGCGCTCGCCGACGCGGTCGCCGAGCAGCTCGGTGACGTCGAGGTGCTGGTCAACAACGCCGGCCTGGCCAGCCGGGCCAGCCCCGAGGTGCTCCGCCCGGTGGCCCAGCTCAGCTACGACGAGTGGCGCGGCGAGATCGACCGGAACCTGACCACCGCGTTCCTGTGCAGTCGGGCCTTCATCAGTGGGATGGCCGAGCGGGGCTGGGGGCGGATCGTCAACCTCTCGGCCACCGCCGGGCCGGTCAACGCCCTGCCCACGGAGGCGGCGTACGCGGCGGCCAAGGCGGGGGTGGTCGGGCTGACCCGGGCGCTGGCGATGGAGATGATCGCCGACGGGGTGACGGTGAACGCGGTGGCCCCCGGCACCATCTACACGGCGGCCTCCACGATGGCGGAGATCAAGCAGGGGCTCGGCACCCCGGTCGGCCGTCCCGGCACCCCCGACGAGGTGGCCGCCGCGATCAGCTTCCTCTGCTCGCCCGCGGCGTCGTACATCACGGGGCAGATGCTGGTGGTGGACGGCGGCAACAGCGTCCGGGAGGCGCAGTTCCGCTGATCAGTAACCGGTGCCGCTGCTGCTGCCGACGCCGGCCACCACGACGAGGGCGAGCCAGCCGCAGCAGACCAGCACCCCGATCGCGGTGAACGCGTAGCTGAGGACCAGCCCCCAGGTGGCGAGCTGGTCGCCGTCCTCGCCGGTACGCCGGATCTGCCGTTTCGCCAGGTGGCCGAGGACGATGCCGGCCGGGGCGAAGACGAAGGCGAACACCAGGGACAGGATCGCCATCACGTTGGTCCCACCGACACCCGGTGGCCCGTACGGCCCGGGTGGTGGGTAGCCCCACTGCTGGTCGCCCGGCGGCTGCCCCCACGACGGTGGCTGCTCCCACGCCGCTGGCCCGCCCGGCGGCGTGCCCGCCGGCTGCTCGCCCGACGGCGGCCCGGTCCAGCCGGGCGACCCGGAGGGTGGGGCTGACCCGCCCGGCTGGCCGCCGCCCGGGGACTCACCGGCCCGACCCGACTCCGGTGGGCGGGCCTGGGCCGACGGCTCGGTCGGCTGAGCCCAGGGTGACGGCTCGGGCGGTTGGGCCCACGCCGACGGCTCGGGCTCCGTCGGGCTCCACGGTCCGTCCGGCGGGACGGGCGGGGTGGCCGGCTCGTCGGGCGGCCGGTGGGGTGGCTCGTACGGTGACGGTGGCTGCTCCGGCTCCCCCGGTGGCGTACTCACGGTGCCCGCCCTCCGCCGCAGGTCAGTGGCCTCTCTCCGGCGGACGCTACCGGCCGGCGGCGCGGCTTTTCACCTGGTTGACGCCGGGTCACCTCGTCGGGGCGGGTCGGGGACCGGTCAGGGGAGCCGGGAGAGGCCGGCGGCGGCCCGCTCGACGATCAGACAGCGGTCCTCGACGTAGTCCATGCCGGCCGCCTCGGCGATCCGCCGCGCCTCGGCGGAGACGATGCCGAGCTGGAGCCAGACCGCCGGTGCGCCGATCGCCGCCGCCTGCCGTGCCACCTCGACGGCGTCCCGGGCCGGGCGGAAGACGTTCACCAGGTCCACCGGGTGCGGAATGTCGGCGAGCGACGGGTAGGCCCGTTCACCGAACAACTCGTCCACGGTCGGGTTGACCGGGATGATCCGCCAGCCGTACCGCTGCATCTGCGCCGGCACCCGGTGCGCGGCCTTGCCCGGGTCGCGGGACGCGCCCACGACGGCGATCACGGCGGAGTCGGCGAGAAGCTGCTGTGCGGTCCGCATCCGCCGAGCCTAGCCTGAATGCGGGCGGGCGGGACCGGCCCGGCCGCCGGGGTCGGTGCGGGGGACCGGGGTGTGGCGTGCTTCCGCCGCCGCGCCCGACCGGCCCGCTCACAGCAGGGCGAGCTGTTCGGGGGCGGGTGCGGGCGGTGCGGCCGGCACCCGACGGGTGTCGCCGGGCTCGCCCCGGTGCAGGCCGTGCCGGCGGGCCGCGATCCGCACCCGGGCGGTCAGCTCCCGCTGGTACGCCTGCGGCGGGTAGGCCCCGGACCGGTACAACTCGCGGTAGCGGGGGACCAGGTGCGGGAACTCGCGGCCCAGCCAGTGCGCGTACCACTGGCGGGCGCCGGGGCGCAGGTGCAGGGCCAGCGGGGTGACGCTGGTGGCACCGGCGGCGGCGATGGCGGCGAGGGTGGCGTCGATCGACGCGTCGTCGTCGCAGAGGCCGGGCAGGATCGGCGCCATCAGCACCCCCACCTCGAAGCCGGCGTCGGTGAGCCGGCGGACCGCGTCGAGCCGGCGGCGCGGGCTCGGGGTGCCCGGCTCCACCGCCCGCCACAGCGCCTCGTCGACGAAGGCCACCGAGAACGACAGGCTGACCCGGGTGACCTCGGCGGCCTGGCGCAGCAGCGGCAGGTCGCGCAGGATCAGGGTGCCCTTGGTGAGGATCGAGAACGGGTTGGCGAAGTCCCGCAGCGCCGTGATGATCGGCGGCAGCAGCCGGTAGCGGCCCTCGGCCCGCTGGTAGCAGTCGACGTTGGTGCCCATCGCGATGGCCGCGCCCCGCCAGCGCGGAGCGGCCAGCTCACGGCGGACCAGCTCCCCGGCGTTGACCTTGACGATCACCTTGCGGTCGAAGTCCGCTCCCGCGTCGAGGTCGAGGTAGGTGTGCGAGTTGCGGGCGAAGCAGTAGACGCAGGCGTGGGTGCAGCCCCGGTACGGGTTGATCGTCCAGCTGAACGGCACCTGCGACCCGCCCGGCACCCGGTTGATGATCGACTTGGCCTGTACCTCGTAGAAGGTCATGCCGGCGAAGTCGGGGGTGTCGAACGTGCGGGTGACCGCGCCGGGCAGCGCCAGCGGCAGGGGTGGCGTCGCTGGCGCTGCCCGGTCGGGACGCTCCTCGTCCGGGGGAGCGGAGAGGTGGTCCCAGCGCATGCCGTTCATTCGAACATGTGTGCGAGCATGGCGCAAGTGAAACGCCGGCGGCCGGGCCGTGGGGCCCGACCGCCGGCGTCGGCGCTCAGTGCTGGTGGTTGGCGAGCTGCTTGCGGACGTCGTCCATGTCCAGGGCCTGGACCTGCTCGATCAGGTTCTCCAGGGCCGACTCGGGCAGCGCGCCGGGCTGGGCGAAGACGATCACGCCGTCCCGGATCGCCATGATCGTCGGGATCGAGCGGATGTCGAACTTGGCGCCCAGCTCCTGCTGCGCCTCGGTGTCGACCTTGCCGAAGGTGATGTCGGGGTGCTTCTCCGACGAGCGCTCGTAGACCGGGGCGAACCGCTTGCACGGGCCACACCACTCGGCCCAGAAGTCGACCAGCACGATGCCGCTGCTCTCGGTCACCTCGTCGAAGTTGGCCGTGGTCAGCTCAACGGTTGCCATTGGACTCTCCGATCAGCGCGGATTGCTTTTTCCGTCCCGTAGAACCAGGTCCTACCCCGGCAAATTCCCGGGTGGGACGCGCCGAAACCGGTCCGCGCCGGAGCCCCGATCATGCTCATCGAGCTGCATCTGTCGATGCGCGCGTGCGGACTGCACTTGCATGACGCATTTGCGTGACGGCCCGTGATGGGAGCGTTTCCAGGGAGATCGCCGCCCGGAGCAGCCAACATGCGCCAACTTGTCGCCTGACAAGGTACTACTTCACCTGCGGAGATCGCTCTCTCGTTGATCGTTAGTGACTCTGTGTATTGTTACGAAAAGATAAATGTGACCTCCGTCTCTGTTCGTTCATCGTCGTGGTGGGGCAGAATCTTCGACATCAGAGCGTGGGCGGCGGGTGCCGGGGAGGGCCCCGCCGCTCATTGCGTCTCCCCCCGGGTGGGCCCGGGAGTGACATTTCCCTGTCACCCGCCGCCCGGTGTCTCCTTAACCAGCGGTAAGGCGCGTCGAGTCGTACTCACCGCTGCCCGTCGACGGCGACGCGCGGGCACCCGGACCGCGACACCGGCGGCCGGGCGGGCGCGGATCGCGCCGGGACGGGCCCGTCACCCGTCCGGCGGGCTTATGCTGGCGGCGGAGGTCCTGATGAGCCACTCCCTCGCCGGAGAGCCGCCCTCTGCCGGACGGCGTGCCGCACCGCTGACCACCGCCGTCTACTCCGCCACCGAGTGGGAACTGCTCACCACACTGCCCGGTCGGGTGCTGGTGGCCGCCGCCTCGCCGGGCCCCGGCCGCCCGCCCCGGGACGTCACCGCCGGCCTCGTCGGACTGGACGCCGTCGCCGCCGGCCGGGCCTCCGACAGTGACCTCGTCCGCGCCGTGGTCGCCGCGATCTACGCCCGGCACGACGGCGCGACCGCTCCGGTCGGCGGGCCCGCCGGCCCCGGGGACCTGCCGCCGGCCTGCCGGGCCGCCGTCCGGGTGCTGCGCCGACGGGCCGACCCCGCGGACTCCGCCGCGTACCGGCAGTGGGTGGAGTCGGTGGCGGTCCGGGTCTGCCGGACCGGTGCCCCCGACCCCACCGACCGGCGGTTCCTGGAACGCCTCGGCGACGCGCTGGGCCTGCGCGGGCGGTGAGGGCGGTACTGCCCGGTGGACCCGGGGGCGCGCCCCGGACGACACCGGCCGGGGTGGGGTGCGAGGGTCGCGGCGGCGGCCGTACCCTCTTGGAACCGTGACCGAGGACCAGCTCGACGTGGGTGTCGGACCGTGGCCGGGCGACCCGCCGGACGACCCGCGCTACGACCCGGAGCTGCTCGCCGCCGGCGACCGGCGCAACGTGGTGGACCGCTACCGCTACTGGCGGCGGGAGGCCGTCGTGGCCGACCTGGACGCCCGGCGGCACGACTTCCACGTGGCCATCGAGAACTGGCAGCACGACTTCAACATCGGCACGGTGGTCCGCAACGCCAACGCCTTCCTCGCCGCCGAGGTGCACATCGTCGGGCTGCGCCGGTGGAACCGCCGGGGCGCCATGGTCACCGACCGGTACCAGCACGTCCGGCACCATCCGACCATCGAGGAGTTCGTCGGCTGGGCCGCCGGACGGGAGCTGCCGGTGGTCGGCATCGACAACCTGCCCGGTTCCCGGCCGCTGGAGACCACCACCCTGCCCCGGCGCTGCGTGCTGCTCTTCGGCCAGGAGGGGCCGGGGCTGTCCGCCGCCGCCCGCACCGCCTGCGACCAGCTCTTCTCGATCGCCCAGTACGGCTCGACCCGGTCGATCAACGCCGGGGTGGCCAGCGGCATCGCCATGCACGCCTGGGTGCGCGCCCACGCCGCCGCCCCGCCCGCCTGACCTTCCCCGGCCCGTGTCGGGCCGGCACCCCCACCGGGGGCGGAGGCCGGCCGCAGGAAATCGCCGTACGGGTGCTGAGGTGGGGAAAGGGAGGGCACGTCCGTGGCGGCGGCTTGACGGGGGCGCGTCGCCGGGCCACGGTGGGGATGTGAGTGTCGTGGTGAGTTGTCCGAGGTGTGCGGGTCAGGTGCGCCCACCGGACCTGATGCACGGTGAGTCGCGTTGCGTCCGGTGCGGACCGGTGGCCCCGCTGCACGTGCCCGAGCACATCGACGCCGACATCGTGGCGAGCGTGGTGGGCCGGGTCGCGGCCGAGAGCGACCCGCAGCGGCCCGCGCTGCCGCTGTGGTGCCCGTGGCCGCTGCCGTCCGGCTGGACGGTGACCGGGGTGGCCTGGGCCGGTGACGAGGCCGGTGGCGTCCGCGCCACGGCCGTCGCGTGCGCCGGGCCGGCGCCGCTCGGTGGCGGACCGGCCGAACTGGTCCTGGTGGCCGAGGAGCCGGGAGTGGGATTGGGCACCCGGTTCGCCGGGGTAGCCGGCCCGGACCCCGGTCCAGAGTTGACGGAGGTGCTGGCCGGGCCCGGTCCCGGCCCTGGTCACCCCGAGCATGTCGAGCCGGCGCGGATCAGGGTCGGCGGCCACCCGACTCCACTGTGGTTAATCAATTCGGCCACGGATCGAAGCGCGTACGCCGGTGAGGCTCGGGGAATGTGGCTCCATGCGATAGCCTGGCCGGCGAGCGCGGGTCACCTCCTCGCGGAAGATGTCGTCCTGCACGACCTCACCGAGTGGACTCCGCCCGAG
The DNA here is from genome assembly GCF_015354745.1 of Micromonospora sp. S-DT3-3-22. NCBI lineage: Bacteria > Bacillati > Actinomycetota > Actinomycetes > Micromonosporales > Micromonosporaceae > Micromonospora > Micromonospora sp. S-DT3-3-22. The sequence goes on along the minus strand of NZ_JACGMO010000106.1, from coordinate 1,925 downwards.
CTCGTGTACGGCGCTCCGTCCCCGTACCTGCACGGAGGGGCCTGACGGCCTCCCGGGCGAGTCGGAGATGGGACGCAGATATTCACGCTACGACATCATGCTGATACTCTGGGTGCCGCTGCGGTAAACGGACCCGGCGCCGCGCGAGAGGATGGCCCGCTATGGTCAAGAAGGTCCTCACCTGGGCCGGTATCGCATTCTTGATCTTCTTCGTTGCCTACCGGCCAAACTCGGCAGCGGACGTCTTCAAGTCGCTCGGCGGTGGCATCGTGGACATCGCCCAGGGCTTCGGCGACTTCTTCACGAGCCTCGTCGCTTAACCGCCGATGGGCAGCCCCTCCGGACCCCCGTTCGACCCGGACGATCCCGGCCGGGACCGCCGGGAGCGGGACACCGAGCCGATCCCGAGGTACCGACCCGACGACGGGCCGGCCTACGGGTCCGGGGCGGGACCCGCCGGTGGACCGTCCTTCTCGGACGACGCCGGCTACGGCGACGCCCCGGGATTCGGCGGACAGGGGCGGACCTGGGTCCGTGACCCGGAGGCGGGCTACCAGCAGCCGGTCATCTCCGAAGAGGAACTGGCCGGCCTACGGTCCGACGCCCAGGGCATGACACCCCGCCGGGTGCTCCCCCTGGAGGACGAGCCCAGCTCTCTGGTCGCCCGCTACCTCTTCCCCACCGAGCGCTACCGGGGCGAGTGGAAGCGGCACTGGATCCACCTCGCCACCCCGATCGTCGTCGGCGTGGCGGCCACCTTCGTCCTCGGCTACCTCTCCGGCTTCCTCGCCGGGCAGGACGTCGGCGCCCTCACCACCATCGCCGTGCTGCTCTGGTTCGCGGTGATGGGCTGGGTCGCGTGGAAGGTCGCCGACTGGTGGTACGACCGGTTCATCCTGACCAACAAGCGGGTCATGGTGGTCAACGGCATCGTCACCCGCAAGGTCGCCATGATGCCGCTGGCCCGGGTCACCGACATGAAGTACGAGCAGACCCCCACCGGTCGGGCCCTCAACTACGGCACCTTCGTGCTGGAGTCCGCCGGTCAGGAGCAGGCGCTGCGTGAGATCAAGAACCTGCCCAACCCGAACGAGCTCTACCTGCGGGTCGTGGAGGAGATGTACGAGCCGCAGGCGGTCGAGGCCCGGTTGGGCAAGGAGGCCGACGAGGCGAAGGCCGACGACGGCGCCTGATCGGTTTCGTCCGTCCGTCGGGCGAACTGCCCACCTTTCGCCGTCGACCGGACCCTGTCCGGCGTGACAGCCTGCCAGGCAGGACGGGGTGCGGAGGTGAGCGGTGGCCGACCGGGATCCGCTGGAGGACGAGTTCCGCGACTTCGTCGCGGCGCGCTCCGGCGCCCTGCTGCGTACCGCGTACCTGCTCGCCGGGGACTGGGCCACCGCCGAGGACCTGCTCCAGACCGCGCTGACCAAGACGTACCTGGCCTGGCGGCGGTTGGGCGGGATCGAGGCGGTCGAGCCGTACGCCCGGCGGGTGATGGTCAACACGTCCACCAGTTGGTGGCGGCGTCGATGGCACGGTGAGCGCCCCACCGAGGTGCTGCCCGAGCGGGCCGGGGTGGACGAGATCGAGCAGCAGCTCGACCGGGACGCCCTCTGGCGGCACCTGCGCAGGTTGCCGGCCCGGCAGCGGGCGGTGCTGGTGCTGCGCTACTACGAGGACCTGTCGGAGGCCCAGACGGCGGCCCTGCTGGAGATCTCCCCGGGCACGGTGAAGAGCCAGACGTCACGCGCCCTGAACACCCTGCGCCGCCGGCTCGCCGCCGAAGGGCTGCCCGACCTCGCCGCCGACCCGACCGGCCGCCCCGCCCCGGCCGCCCCGACGGCCCGCCCGGCCACCACCGCCCCGCCCTCCCTCGCCGCCCGTACGCCGTCGCCCGCCCGGGCCACCGGCGGCACCCCGAC
>NZ_JACGMO010000105.1:0-28267 GCF_015354745.1 Micromonospora sp. S-DT3-3-22 | reverse complement strand
GCTTGGCCTTGTCGACGGCCGGCTTGTCGGCCTGCACCACGGCGGCGACGGGGCGGGTGTCGACGGTGGGGGTGTCGTGGTTGAGCGGGCCGGCGGCCAGGCCACCGGCGACGGCGAGACCGGCGATACCGAGGACGCTCTTACGCAGGATGGTGGTGTTCATGGGGAAGCTCCTTCGGGGGTAGACGCCCCGCCCGGCCGGTGGAGGGCCGGGTGCGCCCGTGGGGGACGGGCAGCGATGGGGCGTGGGCACCACGTCGGGGGCGCTCATGCGGGGGAGAGAAGTTCAGGGTTCCCGGGCGGGGCGGTGGCCGCTCGTGCCGGGGTCAGGTGTAACGACCGGGGTCCCGGGGCCATTCCCGCAGGACGTGCGGGCCGGCCGGGTGCCGCTGCGGTCGTACGGAGGGTGTAACGCCGTGGGCGCGGTCGGGATTCCGGCCCGGGGGTGCCGCCGGTCACGGGACGTGGACCCCATGACACGCACGAAGCGCCGGACCGGCGCGGAGCGTACCGCCGGAACCGGACACGGGTGCGGACGGCGACCGTCACGGTGCCGGCCTGCGGGAGGCGGCGGGGTGGGGTGTGACGGCGGGTGACGGTGGCGACGGCGGGTCCGGACAGCCGGGCAATTTCCGGACATAGCTCCGAGGTGCCGCTGTGACAGTCCCGTTTGTCGGGAGATCCGGCGGTGTCAGACGGAGTGCTTGGTGTCGGGTTGGTAGCGATTGCCTAACGGCCGTTCCGCTTCGGTGTGTCGTGTCATAGCCTCCCGCTCACGGACCGAGCCATGGACCGGCGTTGTTCAGGCGGATGACAGAGGTGAGAGATGCAGGCGAGAAGGCTAAGGACGGCCGTGAGCCTCGTGGCCGTTGCAGCCCTGGCGGTCGGCGCGGCCGGCTGTGCGGAGAGTGACCGCGGCGATGACAACAGTGGCGAGGCCAAGACGGGCGGCACCTTCATCTTCGCCGGTGCCGGTGACCCGAAGAACTTCGACCCGATCTTCAACGACGACGGTGAGTCGTTCCGGCCGGTCCGGCAGATGTACGACACGCTGGTCCAGCACAAGCCGGGCACGGCCGACCTGGTGGGTGGCCTGGCCGAGAGCTGGGAGCACGACCCCGAGGGCAAGGTCTGGACCTTCAAGCTGCGCCAGGGCGTGAAGTTCCACGACGGCACCCCCTTCAACGCCGCCGCGGTCTGCTTCAACTTCGACCGCTGGTACAACATGAAGGGCGCCGCCGCCCAGTCGCAGATGATCTACTACCAGGACGTCTTCGGCGGGTTCGCCAAGAACGAGGCCGAGGGTGCCGGCGAGGCGCTCTACAACAAGTGTGAGGCCAAGGACGACGGCACCGCCGTCGTCACCCTCAACAAGTACAAGGGCGCGTTCCCCGGCGCGTTCGCGCTGACCGCGCTCTCGATCGCCAGCCCGGAGGCCCTCAAGAAGGGTGACGCCGACACGGTCAAGCAGAACGGCGACTCCTTCGAGTACAGCTCGTTCGCGACCACCACCCCGGTCGGCACCGGCCCGTTCACCTTCGGTGGCTGGGACAAGGCCAAGAACGAGATCACCCTGAACCGGAACCCCGACTACTGGGGCGAGAAGGCCAAGGTCGACAAGGTCATCATCAAGGTGATCAAGGACGAGAACACCCGTAAGCAGGAGCTGCGCGCGGGCACCGTCCAGGGCATCGACTTCCCGGCGCCGGCCGACCGCAAGGCGCTGTCCGGTGAGGGCTTCCAGGTCCTCGACCGCCCGGCGTTCAACATCCTCTACCTGGGCATCAACCAGAAGAACCCGAAGCTGAAGGACCTGCGGGTTCGCCAGGCGATCGCCTACGCCCTCAACCGTCAGCAGCTCGTCCAGACCAAGGGCCCGGGTGGCACCAAGGTCGCCGACGAGTTCATGCCGGACACCGTGCTCGGCTACGCCCCGGACGTGCAGAAGTACGAGTACAGCCCGGACAAGGCCAAGCAGCTGCTCAAGGAGGCCGGCGCCGAGGGGCTGACCCTCAACTTCTACTACCCGCCGGACGTCTCCCGGCCGTACATGCCGAACCCGCAGGAGATCTTCACCGTCCTCGCCAACGATCTGCAGGCCGTCGGCATCAAGGTCAACGGTGTGCCGCGTCCGTGGAACGGTGGCTTCAAGGACGACGTGCAGCAGTTCGGCAAGCAGGACCTGCACATCCTCGGCTGGACCGGTGACTACAACGACCCGGGCAACTTCGTCGGCACCTTCTTCGGCCGGGGCAAGGTCGAGTTCGGCGACCAGGCCATGACCGAGATGTTCGAGGCCATCGCCAAGGCCGACGGCACCGTCGACGAGGCGGGCAAGAAGGCGGCCTGGGAGCAGGTCAACCGTGACATCGCCGCCAAGTGGCTGCCGGCCGTGCCGGTCTGGCACGCCCCGCCGGCCATCGTCGTCACCAAGGACGTGCAGGGGCTGGTCGCCAGCCCGCTGACCGACGAGCGGTTCAACACGGTCAGCGTCAGCAGCAAGTGACGTCCGTCGGCTGACGCCGTAGGCGTGCATCGGCCCGGGTCGGGAGCAAGTGCCGGCCCGGGCCGATGCCGCGAACATCGAGAGTCTGGTGTGTGAGAGATGTTGCGAGTCATAGTCCGCCGCCTGCTCCAACTGGTGGTGACGCTGATAGCGCTGTCCGCGCTGATCTTCGTCTGGTTGCGGAACCTGCCCGGCGGCCCGGTCGAGGCGCTGCTCGGCGAGCGGGCCACCCCGGAACGACGGGCGCTGCTGATCAAGGCGCTCGGCTACGACCAGCCGATCCTCGTGCAGTACGGCAAGTTCATGCAGCGGGTCCTCACCGGGGACCTGGGCAACTCGATCCGGACCGGTGACCCGGTCACCGACGTCATCGCCCGCGCCTTCCCGGCCACCATCGAACTGGCCATCGCCGCCATGATCATCGCGGTGGGGCTGGGGGTGCCGCTGGGCTATCTCGCCGCCCGCTACCGGGGCCGACTCCTCGACAACCTGACGATCGCCGGCACCCTGCTCGGCATCTCGATCCCCATCTTCTTCCTGGGCTACCTGCTCAAGGACGTGCTCACCCAGGACATCCACTGGTTCCCGCCGTCCGGGCGGATCAGCACCGGGATGGACAACACCACGGTGACCGGGTTCTACGTCCTGGACGGACTGCTCACCCGGGAGTTCGACGCCAGCGCCGACGCGCTCTGGCACCTGATCCTGCCGGCGATCACGCTGGCCACGATCCCGCTGGCGGTGATCGTCCGGATCACCCGCGCCAGCGTGCTCGACGTGCTCAACGAGGACTACGTACGGACCGCCGAGGCGAAGGGCCTGCGGCACCGCACCATCCGGGGCCGGCACATCCTGCGCAACGCCCTGCTGCCGGTGGTCACCACGATCGGCCTGCAGACGGGCGCGCTGCTCTCCGGCGCGGTGCTCACCGAGAAGGTCTACAACTGGGGCGGGCTCGGCACCCTGATCACCGACTCGATCAGCGGCGGCCGGGACTACCCGGTGCTCCAGGCGATCATCCTGCTCGCCGCGCTGGTCTTCGTGCTGGTCAACCTGCTGGTCGACCTCTCCTACGCCTTCATCGACCCGAGGGTGCGTGTGCGATGACCGACCCGACCACCCGCCCCGGCGTGGGTAAGCCCCGCACCGGCGACAGCCCCACCGACCAGCCCGCCGAGCCGCCGGTCGGGCAGGCCGGCGAGAGCCCGGCGCAACGCCGGGAGCGCAGCCTCGGTCGGCTCGGCGACCGCAAGCGGGCCCGGCTCGACGAGTTGGCGCGGGCCACCGCCGACCCGGGCGGGGTCAGCCTCTACCGGGACGCGCTGCGCCGGCTGCGCCGGAACCCGGTGGCCATCGTCGGCGCCGTCATCGTCGGGCTGTTCGTGCTGGTGGCGATCTTCGCCCCGTTGATCGCCCCGCACGATCCGGTGCAGCGCTTCGACGAGCTGACCCGGGACCTGACCGTGGACAGCATCCCCGGCGCCACCGCCGGGCACCCGTTCGGCTCGGACCCGCTCGGCCGGGACTTTTTCTCCCGCATGATCCACGGGAGCCGGCAGACCCTCTTCGTGGGCGTGCTGGCCACCCTGATCGGGCTCACCCTGGGTGTGCTGCTCGGCGCGATCGCCGGGGCCTTCGGCGGCTGGATCGACGTGGTGCTGATGCGCCTCACCGACGTGATGCTGGCGCTGCCCAGCCTGCTGCTGGCGATCACCCTGGTCGCGATGGCCAGCCGGTCGAGCCAGTGGACGGTGATCTTCGCGGTGGCGATCGTCAGCGTGCCGATCTTCGCCCGGCTGCTGCGCGGCTCGATGCTGGCCCAGCGGGAGAGCGACCACGTCCTCGCCGCGCGGGCGTTGGGTGTCAAGGAACGCAACATCGTCCTGCGGCACATGCTGCCCAACTCGCTGACCGCGGTGATCGTGCAGGCCACGCTGACCTTCGCGGTGGCGATCCTGGACGCGGCGGCGCTGTCCTTCCTCGGCCTCGGCGATCCGGACATCAACCGGGCCGAGTGGGGCCTGATGCTCGGCGTCGACGGCCAGCGCTACTTCGAGGTCCGCCCCGAGCTGGCCTACTATCCGGCGCTCGCGATCATCGTGGTCGCGCTCGGCTTCACCCTGCTCGGTGAGGCCATGCGCGAGGCGATCGACCCGAAGAACCGGCGGTGACGGCGGTGCGGCGGGCCGGCGCGACCGGTCCCGCGCCGGGCGGGCACCCGGTGGGCCGGCGACCGCAGCCGGGAGCGAACGACCAGCACAGTGAGGATGTGACCCGATGAGCCTGCTCGACGTACGTGATCTGAGCGTGGTGTTCCAGCGCCGGGGCGAGCGGCCGTTCACGGCGGTCGACCAGGTCAGCTTCACGGTGGAGCCGGGGCAGACGGTCGGCCTGGTCGGCGAGTCCGGCTGCGGCAAGAGCGTGACCAGCCTGGCGGTCATGGGCCTGCTGCCGAAGCGGGGCAACCGGGTCACCGGTGAGGTGCTCTTCGAGGGCACCGACCTGCTCAGGCTCCGCCCGGACGACCTGCGGGACCGGCGGGGCCGGGACATCGGCATGATCTTCCAGGACCCGCTGTCGTCGCTGAACCCGGTCGTCCCGATCGGGGTGCAGGTCGCCGAGGTGCTGGAGCGGCACCGGGGGATGGACCGCCGCAAGGCCCTGCGGGAGGCGCGGGAACTGCTCGACGCGGTCGGCATCCCCGACCCGGACCGCCGGCTGACGGAGTTCCCGCACCAGATCTCCGGCGGGATGCGTCAGCGGGCCCTGATCGCCATCGCGCTGGCCTGCAAGCCCCGGTTGTTGATCGCGGACGAGCCGACCACCGCGCTGGACGTCACCATCCAGGCGCAGATCCTCACCCTGCTCAAGCAACTGGTCGACGAGACCGGCACCGCGCTCATCATGATCACTCACGATCTCGGGGTGGTGGCGGGTCTCTGCGACACGGTCAACGTGCTCTACGGCGGCAAGGTGGTGGAGCGGGCCGCCCGGCACGAGCTGTTCGCCCGGCCCCGGCACCCGTACACGCACGGGCTGCTCAACTCGGTGCCCCGGCTCGACTCGGTGCGCGGCGAGCGGCTGCACGCGATCCGTGGCTCGGTGGCCGACAACATCCCGTGGGTCGAGGGCTGCGCCTTCGCGCCCCGCTGCGACAACGTGGTGGACGCCTGCCTGGACGGCCCGCCACCGTTGGAGCCCACCGCCACCGGCGGCGACCTGCGGTGCAACAACCCCGTTTCGGAGGAGGTGGCGGTGCCGTGACCGAACGGACCGGAAACACGGAGGGTGCCGCGACCGGGCAGGCCGGGGCGGGGGACACGGCGGAGCAGGGGCGGCCCCTGATCGAGCTGCGCGACGTCAAGGTGCACTTCCCGATCAAGAGCGGGCTGCTGTTCGACCGTACCGTCGGCTACGTCTACGCGGTCGACGGCGTCTCCCTGTCGATCAACGCGGGTGAGACGTACGGGCTGGTGGGCGAGTCGGGGTGCGGCAAGTCGACGCTCGGCCGGGGCCTGCTGCGGCTGGTCGAACCGACCGACGGTGAGATCGTCTTCGACGGCACCGACGTGCGCGCGCTCAAGGGCGAGTCGATGCGCAAGGCCCGCCGCCGGATGCAGATGATCTTCCAGGACCCGCTCTCCAGCCTGGACCCCCGGCAGTCGGTCGAGTCGCTGCTGGTGGAGGGGCTCAAGGCGCACGGGCTGGCCGACGACAAGGAGGCGACGAGCCGGCGGCTGCGGGACACCCTGAAGGCGGTCGGCCTGCCCGCCTCGGCGTTGAGCAGGTACCCGCACGAGTTCTCCGGCGGGCAGCGGCAGCGCATCGGCATCGCCCGCGCGCTGGTGCTCGACCCGGACCTGATCGTCGCCGACGAACCGGTCTCCGCCCTGGACGTGTCGATCCAGGCCCAGGTGCTCAACCTGCTGGAGGACCTCCAGAACGAGCGCGGGCTGACGTACCTGATCATCGCGCACGACCTGGCGGTGGTCCGGCACATCGCCGACACCGTCGGGGTGATGTACCTGGGCGGGCTGGTGGAGGAGGCGTCCAGCGACGACCTCTACCGGGAGCCGATGCACCCGTACACGAAGGCGTTGATGTCGGCGGTGCCGGTGCCGGACCCGCTGGTCGAGGACCGGCGGGAGCGCATCCTGCTCGCCGGTGACCTGCCGTCGCCCACCAACCCGCCGGCCGGCTGCCGGTTCCACACCCGGTGCCCGTGGGCGCAGCCGACCCGGTGCGCCGACGAGCGGCCGGCGCTGCGCGAGGTCGTCGGCGGCCACCGGGTCGCCTGCCACTTCGCCGAGGACATCGCCGCCGGGCGGCTGCGCCCGCACGAGGTGGAACCCGAACTGGTCCGGCCGGACGAGGGTGGGGCGCCGGGCGATCCCGGTGAGCTGATCCCCACCCCGTGAGCAGACGGACAGGGCCCCCTCCCCGGTGAACGGGAAGGGGGCCCTGTCCGTGGGTGCGGCGGCGGGCGGGTCAGCCCTCGGGGCGGTGCAGCAGGGCGAGCGCGACGGTGTGCACGGCGTCGAGGTCGGCCGGGTCGGCGAGCTTGGCCGTCCCGCCGGTCACCGCGTACCACTCGTCGGCGTCCTTGTACTGCACGGTGAGGGTGGCCTGGCCGTCGGCGTACCGGGATTTCAGGGTCAGCTCGCCGGTCACCACGCCGACCTCGTCGGTCATCACCCCGCCGGGGCCGGCGACCAGGTCGGCGGTCAGCTCGCGGGGCCCGCCGGTGCCGCCCGCGTCGGCGGTCATCCCCGCGCCGGGCACCCCGGCCGGGGCGGCGGGTTGCCCGTCGGCGGTCATCCCGGCGGTGGCCGCCCCCGTACCCTCCGGCGCTGCGTCGGCTGCCGTCGCCGGTGTCCCGGCCGGGTCGGTCCCGGCGTCGGCACCGGCGGGTGTCAGCGCTTGCTCGCCCATGTGCAGCCCCCCAACATGTCGGTGATGGCGGCCTTCTCGGCGCTGGTCACCGTCAACTTCCAGTGGTGCTTGACCTCTACCCAGTGTTCCGCGTACGTGCACCAGTAGGCGCGGTTCGGCGGTTTCCACTGCGACGGGTCCTGGTCACCCTTGGACCGGTTGGAGCTGGCGGAGACCGCGAAGAGCTGCGGTCGGGTCAGGTCGTTGGCGAAGTCGCCGCGCTTGGCGTCGTCCCACTCGTCGGCACCGGAACGCCACGCGTTGGCCAGCGGCACCATGTGGTCGATGTCCACGTCGGAGGGGTCGGTGAAGGTCCGACCGTCGTAGACGCTCTCCCACCGCCCGCCGACCACGTTGCAGCCGGAGAGGCGGATGTCCTTGCCGTCGCGCTGGAGCACGCTGTCCCGCACGTCGCAGTTCTTGCCGGTGTCCCGCCAGTGCGGGAACCGGTTGCGGCTGTAGCCCTTCATCGAGCCGGCCTCGGCGACGGTCAGCTCCGAGAGCTGCTCACCGACGTTGCCGGAGCTGCCGGGTGGCGCCTCCGGCTCCTCCACCGAGACGTCACAACCACCCGCGCCGAGGGCGAGCAGCGCGGCAAGGGCCGCCGCCACCGCCGCGCGGCCTCCTGATCTGGTACGCACAGACGACACCTCTCCAGCTTGCGGGCTTACGGCGATCCCGCACAGTACCCAAGGCACGGTTTCCGCGTTTCGTGGCGTCTCCGGTCGAGGGCGTGCAGATTGGTACCCATGACGGCACCCGCTCACGCGCTCCGTATCCGTACCACGGCCGGGCGGGGGACGCTGCTCGCCGCGATCCTCGCCTCGGGCATGGTGTTCCTGGACAGCACCGTGGTCAACGTGGCACTTCCCCGGCTGGGCGCGGACCTCGACGCGACCGTCGCCGGTCTGCAATGGACGGTCAACGGGTACGCGCTGATGCTGGCCGCGTTCGTCCTGCTCGGTGGGTCGCTGGGGGACCGGTTCGGCCGGCGGCGGATCTTCCTGATCGGGGTGGTCTGGTTCGCGGTCGCCTCCGCCCTGTGCGGGCTCGCCCAGGACACCAACCAGCTGATCGCCGCCCGGTTCCTCCAGGGCGCGGGCGGCGCGCTGCTCACCCCCGGTTCGCTGTCGGTGCTCCAGGCGAGCTTCCACCCGGACGACCGGGGCCGCGCCATCGGCACCTGGTCCGGGCTGTCCGGGGTGTCCACCGCGCTCGGACCGTTCGTCGGCGGGTGGCTGGTCGACGCGCTCTCCTGGCGGTGGATCTTCTTCATCAACCTGCCGCTCGCGTTCGGCGTGCTGCTGGCGGCGGTGCGCTGGGTGCCGGAGAGCCGGGACGAGAACGCCTCCCGCAGCGCCGGCCGGCGGTTCGACATCGCCGGGGCGCTGCTCGGCGCGCTGGCCCTGGGCGGGCTCACCTACGCCCTGATCGACGCCCCGGTACGCGGCCCCCGCTCCTGGTCGGTGCTGCTCGCCGCCGCGGTGGGCGTCCTCGCCGCGGTCTGCTTCGTGCTGCTCGAACGGCACCGGGGCGAGGGGGCGATGCTGCCCACCACGCTGTTCGGCAGTCGGCTCTTCTCGGTGCTGAACGTGTTCACCGTGCTGGTCTACGCCGCGCTGAGCGGGTTCACCTTCTTCCTCTCCGTCTACCTCCAGAACGCCGTCGGCTGGTCGGCGCTGCGGACCGGGCTGGCCACCGTGCCGATGACCGTGCTGTTGCTGCTCGGCTCGGCACGGGCCGGGGCGCTGTCGGCGCGGATCGGCCCCCGACCGCTGCTGACCGTCGGCCCGGTCGCCGCCGCCGCCGGCCTGCTGCTGCTGCGCCGGGTCGGGCCGGGTGCGTCGTACTGGTTCGACGTGCTGCCCGGGGTGCTGCTGTTCGGGATCGGGCTGACCCTGGTGGTGGCGCCGTTGACCGCGTCGGTGCTGGCTGCCGTCGCGGACCGGTTCGCCGGGGTGGCCAGCGGCTTCAACAACGCCGCGTCGCGTACCGGCGGCCTGCTCGCGGTGGCCGCGCTGCCGCTGCTGGTCGGCCTGTCCGGCACCGGCTACGAGCAGACCGCCGCCCTGACCGACGCGTTCCGGGGCGCGATGACCTGGTGTGCCGGCCTGCTGCTCGGCGGCGCGCTGCTGGCCGGCCTGCTGGTCCACCGCCCCCCGTCCCCGGACCGCGCGCCGGAGCCGGCCGGGCGACCGGCCACGGGCGGGTAGCGGGCGGGACGCGTCGGGGTGGCCGGCCGTCCCGCGTCGGGCCGACTGCCCGTCCCGGGCCGGACGGCCCCCCGCCGGGACGGCAGCCGGCCCGGGGCCGGTGGTCGTGATCCGGGATCGTCCGGCCAGCGACCACCGGCCCCGGGCCGGCGGGAGAACCCCGGGATCAGTGCCGGGTGCGGTTGGTGGCGCTGGTGACGGCCTTGATGGAGGCGGTGACGATGTTGGGGTCGGTGCCGACGCCCCACACGGTCTGGCCGTTGATGTCGCACTCCACGTAGGCGGCGGCCTGGGCGTCGCCACCCGAGGAGAGGGCGTGCTCGTGGTAGTCCAGCACGCGTACGGCGACACCCACCGACTGGAGCGCGTTGACGTACGCGTCGATGGGCCCGTTGCCGACGGCGGTGAGGGTGCGCGCCGCGCCGTCGACGACCACCTGGGCCTCGATCTCGACCTTGCCGTCGACGGTGCCGATCGTGTAGCCGGTCAGGTTGACGGCCGGGTCGACCTGGTGGTCGAGCAGGTAGTTGCGGGCGAAGATCTGCCACATGGTGCCCGGCTCGACCTCGCCACCGTCGTGGTCGGTGACCTGCTGTACGACGCCCGAGAACTCGATCTGGAGCCGGCGCGGCAGGTCCAGCTGGTGCTCGGTCTTCATGATGTATGCGACGCCGCCCTTGCCGGACTGCGAGTTGACCCGGATGACCGCCTCGTAGGTGCGGCCCAGGTCCTTCGGGTCGATCGGCAGGTAGGGCACCGCCCAGGTGAACTCGTCGATCGGCACCCCGGCCGCCTCGGCGTCGCGGGCCAGCGCGTCGAAGCCCTTCTTGATGGCGTCCTGGTGGGAGCCGGAGAAGGCGGTGTAGACCAGGTCGCCGGCGTACGGGTGGCGCTCGTGTACGGGCAGCTGGTTGCAGTACTCGACGGCCCGCTTGACCTCGTCGATGTTGGAGAAGTCGATCATCGGGTCGATGCCCTGGGAGAACAGGTTCAGCCCCAGCGTCACCAGGTCGACGTTGCCGGTGCGCTCGCCGTTGCCGAACAGGCAGCCCTCGATCCGGTCCGCGCCGGCCAGCAGGCCCAGCTCGGCGGCGGCGACCCCGGTGCCCCGGTCGTTGTGCGGGTGCAGGCTCAGCACCAGGCTGTCCCGGCGGGGCAGGTGCCGGTGCATCCACTCGATCGAGTCGGCGTACACGTTGGGGGTGGCCATCTCGACGGTGGCCGGCAGGTTGATGATCAGCTTGCGGTCCGGGGTGGGGTCGATCACCTCGATGACCTTGCCGCACACCTCCACCGCGTACTCCAGCTCCGTGCCGGTGTACGACTCGGGCGAGTACTCGTAGTAGATGTCGGTGTCCGGGGTGTGGATCTCGGCGTACTTGCGGCACAGCCGCGCGCCCTGGGTGGCGATGTCGGTGATGCCGTCGCGGTCCAGACCGAAGACCACCCGACGCTGGAGCGTGGAGGTGGAGTTGTAGAAGTGCACGATGGCCCGGTGCGCGCCGCGCAGCGAGGAGAAGGTCCGCTCGATCAGGTGCTCCCGGCACTGGGTGAGCACCTGGATGGTGACGTCGTCGGGGATCAGGTCCTGCTCGATGAGCTGCCGGACGAAGTCGAAGTCGGTCTGGCTGGCCGAGGGGAAGCCGACCTCGATCTCCTTGTAGCCCATCTGCACCAGCAGCTGGAACATCCGCCGCTTGCGTTCCGGCGACATCGGGTCGATCAGGGCCTGGTTGCCGTCGCGCAGGTCGACCGCGCACCAGCGGGGGGCGGCCTCGACGTGCCGGGTCGGCCAGGTGCGGTCCGGCAGGTCGATCCGGAACTGCTGGTGGTACGGCTGGTAACGCTGGTACGGCATCCGGCTGGGACGTTGCCGGGCGATCTGATCGGCTTCGGCGTCGGTGGTGACAGGTTGAGCCATGACGGAGTGCTCCCGTGGGTCAGGTGGCGTCAGCATTGCGAAGGTGTCGGCGGGTGCCGGGCGGCGATGCCCGGACGGTTGCCGAGATGAGGTTCGGATCTGCTGGACGGCGCGGTTCGACTCCGCGACGGGGTGCCGGCCGGTCAGGCCCCGTCGCGGCGACCAAGGAGAAGGTACGCCCGCCACATGACAGAGTGACCCTACGTGATGAGCCGGGGGGTGCAAAGGTGGGTCCGGACTCTGAGATCGGAATCGCACCCGCCGCCTGCCGTCGCCGGGCCTCCGGCCGGGGTCCCGCAGCCACCGTCTGGGGCGGGGTGTCAGCCGAGCAGCAGGGCGTGGACCGGGTGCCGGCGGCGTAGCGCGGTCTCCCGGCGCAGCAGGTCCCCGGGCAGGGCGGACGGGTCGCCGAGCGGGCCCACGGCGGTCACCACCAGGGGGCGTACCCCGGTGGACAGGTCCAGGTCGGCGGCGAGTGCGGCCCGGTCGAAGTCGCGGATCTGGCGCACGTACAGGCCGAGCGCGGTGGCCTGGACGCTCAGGTGGGCGATCGACTGGCCCAGGTCGTACGCGCACCGCTCCGGGTCGCCGGCGACGTGCGCGCCGACCACCAGCGCGGCGGCGTGCCGGGCCCAGCGCTGGTCGGCCCCGGTGAGGCTGACCAGGATGCGTTTCCAGGTTTCGTCGTCGCGGCGGCCGAGGGCGAACCGCCACGGCTGGGCGTTGCCGGCCGACGGGGCCCAGCGGGCCGCCTCCAGCAGGGACGCCGCCTCGTCGCCGGTCAGTTCGGCGGTCGGGTGGAACGCCCGGGGGCTCCAACGGAAGGCGAGCAACGGGGTGAGGTGAGCCATGCGAAGAGAATCCCGTATGGGTTATTTGGTGGATTAGCCCGCTATGGCAAATGTGGTCAAGGCCACCCGTAACGCCCGAACGGGTCAGGACGTTCCGGGGCTCGGCTCCGCCGACGACACCGATTCCCGCCCGAGCGGCTCGCCGGGCACCACCGGTCCGGCGAGCGGCACCGTGTCGGGCGCCGGGCCGGGCGGGCCGGCCAGGGTCAACGTGCCCAGCGCCGCCCGGACGAAGGTGGGCGTCCCGTCCGGCTGGTAGCAGTAGATGCCCACGTCCAACGGCGGGTTCAGCGAGGCGGAGGTGCTCTCCACCGCGTAGCAGGTCCCCGGGACCCCGGGCGGCGTGGTCGCCGTGGAGACCGACAGCGCGGTACGCCGGTCGGTGAGCACCTCCAGCCAGTCGGTGAACGGGTGCTGCACCCGGGGGTCCAGCCGGTGCGGCACCGTGTCGTCCCGGTCACCCAGCCGTACGCAGCTCGCCGGCTCCGGCCGGCCGGCCGACGGCAGGCCGCACTGGAACAGCCCGTCCCGGGTGGCGGTGAGCGCGACGTCGGCCGTCCCGCCGAGGGCGCCCCCCGGCACGTCCACCCGCCAACTGCCGTCGTTCGCGCTGGTCACGGTGATCTCGCGGGTCGGGCCGCCGGTGCCGGTCAGGGTGTACCGGGCGGTCAGGTGCCGGTCCCGGGCGGCGGCGGCCAGCGCGGCCAGCCCGTCGCGGGCGCTGTCGACCGCGGCGGGCGCCGGATCGGACGGCGACCCGGTCGGCGGGGCGTCCGGCCCGTCGGAGGCGCAACCGGCCAGCAGCACCGGCAGCACCAGCACCGGGAGCACCGACCGGACCGGCCGCCCCCGGCGGCCCGGCGACCCCGATCCGCCCGGCGGTTGCGGCCGGGCCGGATCGACCAGGTGGGCCGGCGGCATCCGACGGTCCGGGTGCGCCGGTCGGGTCGGCGGCTCCGGGACGGGGGGGATCGGGCGGGGGTGGGCATGCACCGGGTCATTCTGCGCCCGGCGACCGCCCCGGACGACCCCGCACGGACCGGTGACGGCCGGGCGTGTCGGGGCCCCGTCCCCCGCGCGAACCGCGCTGCGCGGCGGTGGCCTGCGCCGGATGGTGGGATCACCCGACCCGCACTCGCGTACCGCCCGATACCCTGGGGTGGTCTGACACGCGCCGCCGGACTTCAGCCGGCGGCGTCGGCACGCTCAGGGTCGTCGCTGGGAGGGAGTGCGCCGTCGTGGCACTCGTGGTGCAGAAGTACGGCGGGTCCTCCGTCGCCAACGCCGAGCGGATCAAGCGGGTGGCCGAGCGCATCGTCGCCGCCCGTAAGGCCGGCGACGACGTGGTGGTGGTGGTCTCCGCGATGGGCGACACCACCGACGAGCTGCTCGACCTGGCCAACCAGGTCAGCCCCCTGCCGCCAGGCCGTGAGCTGGACATGCTGCTCACCGCCGGGGAGCGGATCTCGATGGCGCTGCTGGCCATGGCGATCCACAACCTGGGGTACGAGGCACGCTCGTTCACCGGCTCGCAGGCCGGCGTGATCACCACCTCGGCGCACGGCCGGGCGCGGATCATCGACGTCACCCCGGGGCGGCTCAAGGGCGCGCTCGACGAGGGCGCGGTGGTGATCGTGGCCGGCTTCCAGGGCGTCTCGCAGGACACCAAGGACGTCACCACACTGGGCCGGGGCGGCTCGGACACGACCGCCGTGGCGCTCGCCGCCGCGTTGCACGCCGACGTCTGCGAGATCTACACCGACGTCGACGGCATCTTCACCGCCGATCCCCGGATCGTGCCCAACGCCCGGCACATCCGGCACATCACCTACGAGGAGATGCTGGAGCTGGCCGCCTGCGGCGCCAAGGTGCTGCACCTGCGCAGCGTGGAGTACGCGCGCCGGGCGGGGTTGCCGATCCACGTCCGTTCGTCATACTCGACCAACACCGGCACCATGGTCACCGGATCGATGGAGGACCTTCCCGTGGAACAGGCACTGATCACCGGGGTTGCCCACGACCGCAGCGAGGCGAAGATCACGATCGTGGGGGTGCCCGACGAGCCGGGCGCCGCCGCCAGCATCTTCGACACCGTGGCCGGTGCCGAGATCAACATCGACATGATCGTGCAGAACGTCTCCACCGAGGGCACCGGGCGCACCGACATCTCGTTCACCCTGCCCAAGGCCGACGGGCCGACCGCGATGGCCGCGCTCAGCAAGATCCAGGAGCCGGTCAAGTTCAAGGGCCTGCTCTACGACGACCACGTCGGCAAGGTGTCGCTGATCGGTGCCGGCATGCGCTCGCACCCGGGCGTCGCGGCCGGCTTCTTCGCCGCCCTCGGCGCGGCCGGCGTCAACATCGAGATGATCTCCACCTCCGAGATCCGGGTCTCCGTGGTCTGCCGGGACACCGACCTCGACCGGGCGGTACGCGCCATCCACGACCAGTTCGAGTTGGGCGGCGACTCCGAAGCCGTGGTGTACGCGGGAACCGGGCGGTAGCCCCGATGGGACCGCAGCCCACCCTGGCCGTGGTCGGGGCGACGGGGGCTGTCGGCACCGTGCTGTGTGACCTGCTCTCCTCCCGGCGCAACGTCTGGGGGGAGATCAGGCTGCTCGCCTCGGCCCGCTCCGTCGGGCGGCGGGTGCGTTGCCGGGGCGAGGAGCTGACCGTCGGCGCGCTCATCCCCGAGGCGTTCGACGGGGTCGACGTGGCGGTCTTCGACGTGCCCGACGAGGTGTCGGCGCTCTGGGCGCCGATCGCCGTCGAGCGGGGCGCGGTGGTCGTCGACAACTCGGCCGCGTTCCGGATGGACCGCGACGTCCCGCTGGTGGTGCCCGAGATCAACCCCGAGCAGGTGCACCACCGGCCCCGGGGGATCATCGCCAACGCCAACTGCACCACGCTGACCATGATCGTGGCGATCGCCCCGCTGCACCGCGAGTACGGCCTTCGGGAACTGGTGCTCGCGTCGTACCAGGCGGTGTCGGGGGCGGGGCAGGCCGGGGTGGACGCGCTGCACCTGCAACTCGGCAAGATCGCCGGGGACCGGGTGCTCGGCTCCCGCCCCGGCGACGTCCGGCAGGCGGTCGGCGACGAGCTGGGCCCGTTCCCCGCGCCGCTGGCGTTGAACGTGGTGCCGTGGGCGGGGTCACCGGCCGAGCAGGGCTGGTCGTCCGAGGAGATGACGGTCCGCAACGAGTCCCGCAAGATCCTCGGCCTGCCCGACCTGAAGGTCTCCGCCACCTGCGTACGGGTGCCGGTGGTGACCGGCCACTCGGTCGCGGTGCACGCCGTCTTCGCCACCGAGGTCGACGCCGAAGGGGCCCGGGAGGCGCTGCGTAACGCCCCCGGCGTGATCCTCGTCGACGACCCGGCCGCCGGGGAGTTCCCGATGCCCATCGACGCGGTCGGCACCGATCCGTCCTGGGTCGGCCGCATCCGCCGGGCCGTCGACGACCCGCGCGCCCTCGACCTCTTCGTCACCGGCGACAACCTGCGCAAGGGGGCCGCCCTCAACACCGCCCAGATCGCGGAACTCGTCGTCAAGCCCCGTACCCGCTCCTGACCGGGCCGGCCGTCGCGGTCGGTCACCGGCCGGCCGGGGTCAGGGGGCGGAGAGCTGGACCCGGTCCCGACCCCGGTGCTTCGCCGCGTAGAGGGCCTGGTCGGCGCGGTGCAGGGTGCGGTCGGCCGGTTCGCCGGGGAGCGGTAGGGCCACGCCCACGCTGATCGTGCGGCCGGTGCGCCGGGCGGCCTCGGTCAGCCGCTCGGCGATGCGGACCGCCTCGTCGGCGTGGGCCACCTCGATCACCGCGACGAACTCGTCGCCGCCGGTGCGGTACAGCTCGTCGCCGTGCCGTAGCGCCGCCTCCAGGGCGCGGGCCAGCCCCACCAGCAGCCGGTCCCCGGCCTGGTGGCCGTACGTGTCGTTGACGTTCTTGAAGCCGTCCACGTCGATGGCGAGCAGCGCGGTACGCCCGGGGGTGGCCGCCGCGATCCGCCGCCCAAACGTGCCGGTGTGCCGCAGCCCGGTGAGCGGGTCGAGGCTGGCCTGTTCGCGCAGTTGCGCCAGGGTGCGCAGCCGCTCCAGGGCGGCCCACGCCTGCCCGGCGAGCAGTTCCATCAGGTTGACAGTGGTCGGGTCGGGGCGCAGCAGCCGTTCGTCGGCGACCAGCAGCACCCCGCCGTCGTCCGGTGGGCCGACCGGCACCGACACCAGGGTGCGTACCCCGGCGCGGGCCAGCGCGAGGTGTTCCTCGGTGGGCGGGCAGCCCGGCTCGCCCAGGGTGTACGCCGCGCCGTACCGGTGGGCCCGCGCGACGAGCCGGTCGAGCTGCGCGGTCGAGGCGTCGGCCAGCGCGGCCCGGACCCGCGCCTCCCACTCGGTGGGGACGGTGGTGGGTGCGCCGACGCGGGGGCCGTGCCGACCGGCGAGCACCAGCACGGCGGTGGAGAGGGTGGAGACCTCCCGGGCGGCGGTGAGCGCGGCGGTCAGCAGGTCCCAGTCGGTGGGCGCGGCGGTCATCGCGGTGGCGTGCCGGAGCAGTTTCTCGCTGCGGCTCTCGGCGGGCGGACCGCCCAGCGCCGCGATCCGGGCGCCGAGCCGCTCGGCGAGCCGGTCGGCGGTCTCCCGCCACGGCGTGAGGTCCACCGGCCCGCTCCACTGGAGGTCGAGCACGCCGATCGGCCGGCCCTGCGGGTCCCGCACCGGTACGCAGATCTCGGCCGTGACGTCGGGGCGCAGCGGCAGGTAGTCCGGATCGGCGGTGACGTCACCGACGGTGGCCCCCACGCCGGAGGCGTACACCCGGCCGACGATGCCCGACTTCGGCGGGACGGCGGAGAAGACCTGCCAGGCCCCGGTGGCGGCGATGCAGCGCAGCCGGTCGTGCACCTGGAGCAGGACGGAGATCGTGGCGGGGGCGTACCGGGCGAGCGCGGTCACCGTCCACCGGCAGGCCTCGGCGGCGGTCGACGCCATCGACAGGCGGACCGTGACGTCCCGGACGACTCGCTCGTGATCCACGTTCTTCCAGGTGGGAGAGGGCCCGGCGGGTGCCGGGGCTGCGATCAAGCGTACTCAGCGGTGCGTAGTCGGTCGCATCAAGATCAGTTTGTTCGTACACATGTTTCATCCACAGGGTGTGGACAGGGCCTGTGGGCGATAGCGTGGGGACCCCGGCGCGGGGAGGGGGCGGGATGGAACTGCTCTGGTACGTCGCCTACGGGTCGAACCTGCACGCCGCCCGGCTCGGCTGGTACCTCTCCGGCGGCCGGCCGCCCGGCGGGCTGCGCTCGTACCCCGGCTGCCGGGACTGCCGACCGCCGCGCCGGACGCTGCCGGTGCTGATCCCCGGCGGCATCTACTTCGCCGGCGAGTCCCGGGCCTGGACGGGCGGGATGGCCTTCTACGACCCGGCGCTGCCCGGCGTCGCGGCGGCCCGGGGCTACCTGCTCACCCGGGCGCAGTTCGCCGACCTCGCCGCCCAGGAGATGTACCGGCCCCCCGGCGACGACCTGCCCGCGCTCGACGTGGCGGTGGCCGACGGGCGGGCCACCCTCGGCCCGGGACGCTACGAGACCCTGCTGCGGGTCGGCACCCGCGACGGCCTGCCGATGCTCACCTTCACCGCGCCGTGGCGGGCCGCCGACGTGGCGTGGACCCCGCCCGCCCCGGTCTACCTGCGGATGATCGCCGCCGGGCTGCGGGAGGCGCACGGCTGGTCGCCGGCCGAGACGGTCGACTACCTGGCCGACCGGCCCGGGGTGGCCGGGCACTGGACCCGACCCCGACTGGTTGCCCTGATCCGCCCGCCGGACGAGTGCGGATCGGTGGAAGGGACGCCGTCGCCGGACGATCGCGTCATCCATGATCACCATTAGGGTCCCGCTGCCGGGACTGGCGGACCGGATTGGCGACGCGGCGCATTTCCGGTCCACAGTCGCCGGTCCGCGTCGATAACCTCGGCCCACTTTCCGTGGCCGGTCCCCGTGGACGCCGGCCCGTGAACCTGTGGGGGTACGCGTGCAGCACACCAGACTCGTCGGATTCGCCGTGGCGCTCGCCGTCGCCGTCGGCGGCTCGCTCACCGTCGCCGGCCCGGCCCAGGCCGCCACCCCGGCCGTCGAGATCACGAAGGTCTACTACAACTCCCCGGGCACCGACACCCGCTCCAACACCAGCCTCAACGCCGAGTACGTCAAGCTGACCAACCGGCGCAGCTCGACGCTCAACCTGAAGTCCTGGACGCTGCGCGACAAGTCCAAGCACGTCTACACGTTCTCCGGCGACGTCCGCCTCGCCAAGGGCGCCAGCGTCTACATCCACACCGGCAAGGGCAAGAACACCTCCACCCACCGGTACTGGGGCTCCGGGAACTACATCTGGAACAACACCGGGGACACCGCCTACCTGCGCAACTCCGCCGGCACCGGGATCGACTCCTGCACGTGGGGAAGCAAGGGCAGCTACACGTACTGCTGACCACCGCTCGGACCCGCGGTGACCGGAACGTTGAGGGGCGTACTCCGGCCATCGTTCGACCGTCCCGGGAAGGGCGGCCGGCGACTCCTCGCACCGGGAGTCGCGGCCGGTCCCGGGGCGGTCGACCCGTTTGCGCCCGCGCCGACCCGACCCCGGCGTCCGGCCGGGTCCGTGTCGGTCGGCTCTGCCATGCTGGGCCGGTGACGGTGACCTGGCGACACCTGCCCGCCCCGGCCCGCGAGATCGCGGTGGCCGCCACCGCGGCGGTCGAGGCCGCCCGCGCCCGCGACGGCGCGGCGTACGACGGCGCGGTGCCCCGGCTCGCCGGTGCCGACCGCGCCGGGCTGGTCCTCGGCGGCGTGGTCCGGCTCCTGCTGGAACAGGCGCACCCCGACGGGCTCGACAGCGACGACGTGCGGCAGGTGCTGGAACGCTGCGTCCGCGCAGCCGCGACCTGGCGACCCGACGTCGACCCGCACGTGGTGCTGGTGCTGCTGGCCGGGGCGCTCGGCGTCTACGACCCGGGTGACGACGACACCCCGCCCGACCCGGTCGCCGTCGCCGCCCACGCGCCGCTGCTGGTGGCCGACCTGCTCGCGGTGACCGGGGTCCCGTTCGCCGGCTGCCTGGAGGCGGCGTTCGCCGAGGTCGCCCGCACCGAACGCCACGACGACTGACGACGTCCCGCCGGCGCGGCGGGTCAGGGGCTGGCGGCGAGGAAGACGAACGCGGCGAGCAGCACCAGGTGCACCCCACCCTGCAGGACGGTGGCCCGGCCCGGCACCACGGTCAGCACCCCGGTGACGGCGGTCAACGCCAGCAGGGTCAGTTGGGTGCCGCCGAGGCCGAGCAGCAGCGGCCCGTCCAACCAGATCGAGGCGAGCGCGATCGCCGGGATGGTCAGGCCGATGCTCGCCATCGCCGAGCCGAGCGCCAGGTTGAGGCTGATCTGCACCCGGTCCCGGCGGGCCGCGCGGGCGGCGGCCAGGGTCTCCGGCAGCAGCACGAGCAGCGCGATGATCACCCCGACGAAGGACTGCGGCAGGTTCGCCGCCGCGACCCCGGCCTCGATGGTCGGCGAGACGGTCTTCGCGTCGCCGACCACGGCGACCAGGGCGACGACGAGCAGCACCAGGCTCGTCACCGCGGTCCGCGTCGACGGCGGGTCGGCGTGCCCGTCGCCGTCGGAGTCGGGCACGCTGCCGTCGCTGGTGACCGGCAGGAAGTAGTCCCGGTGCCGGCCGGTCTGCACCATCACGAACAGCCCGTACAGCGCGAGCGACGCCACGGCCGCGAAGGCGAGCTGGGCGGGGGAGAACTCGGGGCCGGTCTTGCTGGTGGTGAACGTCGGCACCACCAGGCTCAGGGTGGCGAGGGTCGCCACGGTGGCCAGCGCCCCACCGGTGCCCTCCGGGTTGAACACGGCCACCCGGCGCCGGAGCGCGCCGAGCAGCAGCGAGAGCCCGAGGATGCCGTTACAGGTGATCATCACGGCGGCGAAGACGGTGTCCCGGGCCAACGCCTGGGTCTTGTCCCCACCACTGATCATCAGGGTGACGATCAGGGCGACCTCGATGACGGTGACCGCCACCGCGAGCACCAGCGAGCCGTACGGCTCACCGACCTTGTGGGCGACCACCTCGGCGTGGTGCACGGCCGCCAGCACCGCGCCGGCCAGCAGGAGGGCGACCACCGCCACCAGCAGACCCGGCAGCTCGCGGTTCCAGGTGACGAGCAGCAGCAGCACCGCGAGGACGGGTACCACGATCGTCCAGTCGGACATCCGGGGGCGGGGCAGCGCGGGCATGCCGTACACCTTGCCAGGAAAACCGGGTCGTCGCGCCGCGCCGGGCGGCGGACGCCACCGCGCGGGGTCACCACCCCGGCTCGACCACCTCCGCCTCGCCCGGGACGCCCCGGTCGACCTCGACCGGCGGGTCGCCCGTCCGCCGCCACGACAGGTAGTGCCGGAAGGCCACCGGCAGGCCCCGCGCGGCATACGGGTCGGCGGCGTCCATCACCTGCAGGTGCAGGTGCGGCTGGGTGGAGTTCCCCGAGTTGCCGCAGTCGGCCAGCTCCTGCCCGACGTCGACCGGGTCGCCCACCGCCACCCGGACCGACCCGGCGCGCAGGTGGGCGAGCAGGACGTACCCCCGGTGCCCGGCCAGCTCGACGATCACGTGGTTGCCGGCGACGGCGCCCGCGCCCCGGCGGACCCGGGCCGCCTGGGTCAGCGCGTAGGACAGCAGCGTCGTCGGCGACCGGCGGGCCTCGTGGTCGGCCTCCCCGTCGTGCACCGCCACCACCCGGCCGGCGGCGGGGGCGAGGATCGGCCGCCCGAAGGCCAGGAACCGCTGCGGCGGCTCGGTCGCCAGCAGCGTCCGCCAGTCCCGGACGGTCGCCGTCCGTCGCCCCTTCACCGCCACGAAATCCATCGCGTACGTGGTGGCGAAGAGGTCGGTGCCGTGGCTGGGCACCCGCCGGGCGGGGCTGTTGCGGACCAGCCAGGTGCCCCGGAACGGCAGGGCGAGCACGACCGGATCGGGGATCGACATCGGGCTCCTCCACGGGTGGGACGCCCACGGTACGATGCCACGGCCACCGGCATCCCGGGGGCGAATCCGGCCCGGTCGTGACGTTCCACATCGGCCGGACAATTCTCCCGGCAAAAACAGTACGCGCGTTCCGAATAGTCGGGCCGGCGCGATGGCGTTCAGTCCATCACCCGACAGGCATGCTTATTGCCGAACTTAAATTAATAGATGATGCTCTCGATGGAGAAACATTCTCCAATTGTCGGGAGGACGCAGATGAACAATTCGCTCCGAAGAACCCTCGCCCTGGTCGGGGTGGGTGTCGTACTGCCGTTCATGGCCGTGCCGGCCAACGCGGCATCACCGGGACCGCTGAGCGTCGAGACGGTGGCGGCCATGACGCCGGAACGACAGGCCACCGTGCTCGAACCGCTGCGACTGGCGGCCGACGCCGTGGCCCAGGTCGGGCTGGGCACCCGGGCGGACATCTACACGCAGGTCGAGATGGCCGCCGACTACCGGTCGGTCAACGTCTACCTGACCGACGTGCGGCAGGGGCGCGCCTTCATCGCCGCGGTCCGCCGGGTCAACCCCAAGGTGAACGCCCGGCTGATCAACGTGGTGCAGAGCAGGAAGTCCCGGCAGCAGCTCCGGAAGGAGATCACCGCCCTCACCGAGCGCACCGACCTGCCCTTCACGGTCGGCCTGGCGGGCAGCTCGGTCGACGGCAGCGTTATCGAACTCGCCGTGGACGACGCCCAGGCCGCGCACACCTACCTCGCCTCGCCGGCCGTCGCGCAGCGGCGTGCCGCCGCCGACGCCACCGAGATCCGCGTCCGGCAGGCACCCCCGTCGAAGCCGCTGAGCCGCTGGAACGACACCTCCCCGTTCTACGCGGGAGCCGCCCTCGGGCCGGCCTACGGAAGCGAGGCCAACTGCACCAGCGGCATCCCCGCCGTCAGCACCTGGGACGGCCGGCAATGGCTGGTCACCGCCGGCCACTGTTACAACGTCGGTGACAACGTCTCGGCGGCCGGCGGCAATTACATCGGCCAGGTCAAGTACAAGCGGGCCGATCTCGACTCGGTATTCATCGAGGCGCCGACGTACCGATACACGTGGGACGGCGTCGACGCGACCGGCTACGCCCGCTATCTCAACGGCGTACGCAATGTGGCGGTCGGCGATTTCACCTGCCAGCTCGGATACAACTCGAAGGTCGTCTGCAACATCAGGACGGTTTACGCGGGCAATGCCAGTTGGGTCGTGAACGGCACCACCGTCTGGGGCAGCTACGGCGTACCGAACGCCGGCGGCATCGTCGGTCGCGGTGGCGACAGCGGCGGGCCGGTCATCTACCTCAACGACCCCAACTCCCGCCAACTCAACGGCATCGTCAGCGTCGGCTACGGCTGCGGCGCGTCCGGCTGCACCACCGGACTGGGCTGGGTCGACGTGTGGACGATCTTCAACGGCTTCTCCATCAAACTGAACCCGTCCTGACCTGACCAACGGGGTTCGGCGGGCACGGATGACCGGGTCGCCGTCGTCCCCGACTGCGCCAGGGGCCACTCTCTGATGACGGGAGTGGCCCCTGACCTCGGGCTGAGCCGTCTCACCACGGCACCTTCCCGCCGTCGTCGAAGAACCCGCCGCTGGGGCACTCCCGCCCCAGCGTGGCCAGCCGCACCACCACCGCCGCGCCCTCGGCCGGCGTGCGGGACAGCTGAAAGGGCAGCCCCTTGGCGAAATCCGTGTCGCACGCGCCCGGTGCGACCGCGTTCACCAGGATCCCGTCGCCGGCCAGCGCCTTCGCATACTGCACGGTCAGCATGTTCAACGCCGCCTTGGACACCGGATAACCCAGCGACGCCGGCATCCGGCTCAGATAGTGGGTCGCGTCGGTCGTCCACGCCATCGACGACGTGCCACTGGACACGTTCACGATCCGCGCCCCGGCCGAGCGGCGCAACAGCGGCAGCATCGCCTCGGTCACCGTCACCACCCCGAACAGGTTCGTCTCGAACACCTCCCGGACGCCGTCCAGCCGGGCCGCCCCCGGTGCCTGCGCCGTGAGGTCACCGCCGATCCCCGCGTTGTTGACCAGGATGTCCAACCGGCCGAACCGGGCCCCGATCTCCTCGGCGGCAGCGGCGACCCCGGCCGGATCGGTCACGTCCAGTCGGATCGCCGACGCGCCCTCGATCTTCGCCGCCGTCTCCGCTCCCCGCTCCGGGTCCCGGGCACCGACCAGCACCGTGATCCCCAACTCGGCGAGGCCATCGGCGACGGCCCGCCCGATCCCCTTGTTCGCCCCGGTCACCAGCGCGATGCGTGCTCCACTCATGCCCCGAGCCCATCACCGGCAGCGCCTGCGGACCAGGACCGAACCGGTCCGTGGCGATACCTTGGCGGTATGGATGACGTCGAGACGCGCGAACTGCGTTACTTCGTCGCGGTCGCCGAGGAACTCCACTTCGGCCGCGCCGCACAGCGCCTCGGCATCGCCCAGCCACCCCTGTCCCGGGCGATCCGCCTGCTCGAACGCCGGATGGGTGTCACGCTGCTGGAACGCACCAGCCGCGCGGTCCACCTCACCCCGCCCGGCGAGGTGCTGCTCACCGAGGCCCGCCGCGCACTCGACGCGGTCGAGGCGGCGATCCGGCGTACCCGAAAAGCCGCCCAGACCACCCCGCACCTGACCCTGGCCCTCAAACCCGGCGGCGACGCCGGACTGCTGCGCACCATCCTTGACCGTTACGCGGCATCTCCCGGCGCCGTCCCGGTCGACCTCGCGTTCCGGGTCGGCGAACGCGCCGCCATGGTCCGCGACGGCCGCGCCGACCTCGCCCTGCTGCACCGGCCGCAGAACGACCTGACCGGCCTGGACAGCGACGACCTGCACACCGAGGGCCAGGTCGTGCTGCTGCCCGAGGGTCACCGGCTCGCCGAACGCGCCACCGTGTCGATGGCCGACCTGCACGGCGAGCCGATGCCCCGCTGGCCCGAAGCCCGCCCCGGCGTCACCGGTCACCCGGTCGCCGACAGCAACCAGCTGCTGCACCTGATCCAGCTCGGCCGCCTGATCGCGGTCGTCCCGGAATCGGTAGGCGAGTACCTGCCCCCGGGCCTGATCAGCCGCCCCGTCCTGGACGCCGACCCGGCCACCCTGGTCCTCGCCTGGTCCCAGACCAGCACGTCGCGCGAGGTCGCCGCCTTCGTCCGCGCGGCGGTTACCGCCTAATGAAAGTAGCGGCACGCCGGTTGGGTCGGGTGTTGTCCGAGGTCATGGAGCCTGCTGGGGCTCGTCCGGGTCGGGTGTGGTCGGCTCGGTTGCTGTACTCCGCTGCTGTACTTCTTCCGCCGAGCGCAGGACGTTGCGGGCTGCGGTCGCCACCGGGCAGCCTGCGGTCCGGCAGACCGGACAGCGGCCGTCGGGTCCGGGCCGGTGATCGCGGAGGACGGCACGGGCGGTGAGGATCAGCCGGTTGCGGATCTGTGCCAGGGACAGGTGAGGACCGGTCACCGTTCAACCCGTTCCGAGCAGGTCGACGAGTTGGGTGATCGTTGCCGGGGCGTCGGGGTCGCGGGCGACCTGGGCGAGGATGTCCCGGCCGGCTGGTCGATGGTGGATCTCGGCCGGTGCGGTCCGGTGGGCCTGCAGCAGGACCCGGCCGGCATTGACCGGGTCGTTGGCCTGGAGGTGGGCGCGGGCAATGTCGATCAGGTACGCGGCGCGGTGTTCGGCGGGCAGCCACCGCCAGCCATCCCGTACGGTCACCTTCTCGTGCCAGGCCACGGCCGCCTCCGCGTCGCCCAACTCCACCGCCACGATGATCCGGGCCAACTCCACCGCCGTTGCCCCGAACCCGGTCCGGTGATGGTCGTGACCGTCTCCTACCTGCGCCGCCATCTCCGCAGCCTCGTCGACCAGCTCGGCGGCGGTGCGGTCGTCCCCGGCGCAGGCGGCGGCCAGGGCGGCCTGCACCAGCAGGGTCCCGCACAGAGACAGCTCGGCTGGTGGGCCGCACTCGATCACGGGTGGGGCGATCCGGTACGCGGCGGTCAGCATCACCGACTTCGCCACCCGCGCCCGCCCCGAGGCGCGCAGCACCTGACCGAGCTGCACCGCAGTGGCCGCCACCAACACCCGGTCACCGGTGGCGGCGGTCATCGCCCGGTCGACCGCCAACCACGCCACATCGAAGGCACCGAGCTTCACCAGCAGCGACGCCGTCACCCGGTACGCCTCCACCAGCGGCACCCGCCCCGCACGGGGATCGTGGGCGTGGGTGCGCTGCGCGTCGGCCACCAGCTCCGGCACCAGATCAATCACCTGCGGGTAGCGGGCAAGCTGGAAGGCCGTCCACACGTGCGCGGTCTCCCGCGTCAGCCTCTCGGCTGTCAGTACAGGTCGGCGGGTGTTCGGACGCGCCAGGGCGATCTCGTACGTCGTCAGGGCCGCGCGGATCCGTTCCACACCCTCGGCGCGCTCGGTCACCCCGGACGGCTCGACGTGCCGGCCGAGCAACACCCCCGGCTCGATCCGCAGGACGGCAGCGATTTCCTGGAGCGTCGACACCTTGTCCAGCGAACGGACACCCCGCTCGACCTTGTCCACCCAACTCTTCGACTTACCCAGCCGATCGGCCAACACCTGCTGGGAGAGCTTCCGCCGCCCCCGCCAGTACGCCACCCGGCGACCGACCGGCAACAGGTCAACGCTGTCCACGACGCCACCGTCGATCCGGCACCGCCCGATCCGTCTCCTCGGCCGGTATCCGGTCAGCCTCGGCCTGCGCGAGGATCCGCTGCCGAGCTGCTTCCCGTTCCGCCTGCTGGATCTGCTCGCCCCTGGACTGGTCCGGAACGTCGCCGCTCATTCCCGCCTCCACCGTTAGAGGGGGCGCGGCGACACTGCTCTCGGGGGGACCGACGCCGCCGCGCCCGGCTGGTGACGTGACCAAGCCCGGTCGTCGCACCGGCCGCGCTGACCACGTCTGGTGTCTACTCTTGTGATCCCACGACTACGCTCGGAAGTGGCTCGATGCTTTCAGGACCTTTCACGGGGGCTCCGATGGATGACCTCGGCGCACAACTGAGGCAGGCTCGTACCGAGGCAGGCGTGACGCTGGCCTCCATCGCGGCCCGCACCAGCTATTCGGCTTCGCACCTGAGCAACGTCGAGTCGGGACGCCGGACCGCGACGCCGGACATCGTGCTCGCCTACGCGCGGGCGTTGGGAGACCCGGACGTGAGACGCAGGCACCTTCTCCAAGCCGCCACCATCGGCCCGATCGCCGCCAACGAGCTGATCCGATCCGGCTTCACGGCAGCTCTTGCCGGCCGACGGGACAGCGAAGACCGCTGGCGTGACCGGGTCGAGCAGTACGGCCGCGACTACATGGAGATCGGCGCGGACAGCCTTCAGAGCAGGCTTGCCAGTGACCTCGTCGTCCTGCAACAGCAGCTCGACTCCCCGACGATGTGGGCGACCGCCGCCCGCGCACTCACCACCTACGGCAAGACCACCAAGGACCCGACCGAGGCGATCGGCTGGTACGACACCGCCCGGATCGCCGCCGACCGCTCCGGCGACCTCGCCGTCCGGGTCTGGGTACGTGGCCGGGCCGCCATCGCCCTGGCCTACGAAGGCGCGGCCCTACCCGTCGCCAAGCGGTACGCCGACGAGGCCATCGCCCTGTCCGACCGTCCGTCGCTGGGACGCCTCCAGGCGCTGATGGCCCGCGCACACGTCGCCGCCGGACGAGGCGACATCGGCGGAGCCATCACGGCCGACGAGGACGCACGACGGATCTTCGACCAGACCGCCTCTCCGGACGGTGAAATCTCCGACGCCGCCGTACCCGCCTGGCGCATGGCCACCTTCCGGTCGATGCTCTACGCCCGACTCGGCATGGTCGGCCCCGGCGAGCAGGCCCAGACCGACGCCGACCGGCTCCGGCCGCCAGCGCTGACCCGGTTCGCCACCCACATCGAGCTACACCGAGCCCTCATGATGGCCAAGTCCGGGGACCGAGCCGGGGGACTTGCGTACGCCCGACGGGCCTGGGCGACGCTGCCAGCAGACCGCCGCTCACAAACTCTCGGACTGGTGCTGCAGGAAGTCGAGAGAGCAGCACGCAGGCCAGCCTGACCCACGCTGTGGGATGCGGTCCCAAGCTGTCGCCTGCTGTCACTGGTGGTGACTCAGGGTTACGGGCAGACACCAAGCGTCGTCAGCTCATACTCACGAACAACTCGCACCGACGCTCGCGCTGCTTCCTTGCCTGCCTCGGCACTTCGCTTGCAGGGCGCGGTGAAGGCCTTGCGCCGAGCAGGATCTGGCCATCGCCCTCGGAAGGACTCGTCGTCGGCGGCAAAGAGCTAGCA
Organism: Micromonospora sp. S-DT3-3-22; assembly: GCF_015354745.1. Taxonomy (NCBI): domain Bacteria; kingdom Bacillati; phylum Actinomycetota; class Actinomycetes; order Micromonosporales; family Micromonosporaceae; genus Micromonospora; species Micromonospora sp. S-DT3-3-22. The sequence goes on along the minus strand of NZ_JACGMO010000105.1, from coordinate 427 downwards.
TCGCTTGCTTGGGGGCGGTCAGCAGAGCTAGCGCCTCCAGTCTACAGTGCTCTTCCGGGTGGAAGGGACGACGACACATGGGGCAGCTGCAGCTGACGCAGATTGAGCGCCGGGTGAAGCAGGCAATCCTGCCACACCTCGATGTATCGGACGTGGGTCAGTACAAGCCCGAGGATCGTGACCGGCTCCTCCTGAGTCGGTCCCTCGCAGCCTTCATCGTGTCTAAGCTCGGCGATCTTGGCCCCGAAACGGCAGCACAGACGATTACTGACGGAGCCCATGATAACGGCATCGACGCCTTAGTACTGCAACGGCAGTTGGTTAGGGGTAGCCGTGTCGTCGGTAGTGGCAGGTTCGGGCTTGGTGTTGGCGTCGTCTGCGCCATCGGGACCAGGCCCAGACGTGCTCTGGTGGGTGGGTTGATCGC